>JANMYZ010000408.1:0-5024 GCA_031382605.1 Planctomycetota bacterium
CCTCTGTGCCCTCTGTGCCCTCTGTGGTTTAGCCCTTCCCTGCTTTATTCCCTTTCGTGGGTGTAGCGATTTATTCGGATAGCACGGAGAAATTGAACCTTAGTACTACAGAGGACCAGAGACTACTCCGCATACGACGAATTCCGTTCAGAACGTGTATTGGGTATAGACCATCGTTTTGGTCAGATCTTCCGCCGTAGCACCAGTGACGCTGGCGCCAGTCATGCTGTTCACTTCGTCGCCAACAAAGCGGGCGAATTTCACGCCGATCATCAAGCCTGGGAATTGACTGACTTTGTATTCGGCCAGCAGGTCAAGTTCATTGCCGTAGTGGGCGGAATTACTTTCGCCATTGAACAGGTAGCCAATGCCGGTGAGCGTCAGGCCTTTGATCATGCTCGGTACATAGATCAACGACAGCGAATGCCCTTTGAGACCACCGTTTGGCGTATTGAGGAAGACATCGGCCCAGCCGTTGAATGCGTGGCCGGTGGCTAATGGAGTGGTAAATTTATCGGTGGCACTGTCACCTTGCAGAACGTTGTAAGCGTATTTCAAGCTCCAGTCTTCCCAGGTCGCACCAGCTTCGACTTGAAAATAACCTGCATCGTAGCTGTTGGTATTACTGCCATAATCACCCTGACGCGCATATTCCGCGCCGTAGAGGGCGCTGAGCGTGTCGTTCAGCTTGTACGCGCCGCTCGCCCGCGCACCAAGCGTACTGCTGGAGTTATTCGTCACTGCGGCCACGTTATCATCGTAATCAAGAAACAGGCCGTAGCCGACGATCTGACCAAGGCCATCCAGTTTGTAAGTGGCTTGAGCTAGGTGCGTGCTCATATCCTGGTTGCCCTGAAACGGATTGGTTACGGTGCCATCAGGGAAAATTCGATTTACCCGACTAAGAAAATGGTATCCAAACGACAGGTTGGTTGCGCCTTCATTATACGGCATCGACGAAACGCAAACACTGTCGAAAGACTGTTGATCTTGTCGCCAAGCAATGGCACCAACCAAACGTTGGTTGCTGAGATTAATTTCTTGCCGGCCAAAACGAACGGCGGTTTTCCATGGATCAACGGGACAAACGTATTGCGCCCAGGCTTGTTGTAATTCGACCGACGGTTGATCGGCAACCAAGGGATAGGTTGCGGCAGATTTTCCATTGGTTGCACTGCGGTAATGATCTTCGCCGACTGCCCACACGCCTTCGAATTGAGCGAAAGTGGTGATGCCATGATAGCTCTTGGTTTCATAGCCCAGCGCGCCGCGTAGGGTCGACGCATTGGCATCTTTCGTGACATTGCTTTGATCAACGTTTTCATAACGGTAACGAACGGTTCCCGAAACCTTTCCGAATGCCAATGCTTCACGCAGATCAGAGAGTTCATCAGCAACGCTGGCAGCGTGGCCCATGGTGGGCAAGGCAAGGAACGCCAGCAGGGGAACGCCAGCAGGCAGAGAACGACGGAGGGACATAGGTGATCCTTCTGGGGTTGAGAGAACCAAGTTTAACAGTCACACGCTGCTGACTCGGGCGCCGCGCCACAAGAGTGGAGCAGCAAAAGACGAAGTAAAAAAGCTAAGAAGCTGTGGTTGCTGCGGTTGGTACGGGAACCGCAGTTGCGGAATTTGCGGTAGCGCTGGTAACTGCGGGGGATGATTCCTGGGTTTCCGCACCATGGCGACGAGAAAATAAGAAGCGAATACATTCATTGTGATAATGGGCGATCGCGTCATCTCACCCTAAAAAACGTAGGAGAAATTCAAGCTCCCACCGCTGTCTGGCGGCTAAGTGCCCAACGGGACATAGCCGTAAAATGGCTCTCTCCTATGGTTTCTCGTTTTACTGGCGGCGCCTTTTTTCATGCGTTTTTGATCCTAAACGCAGCGATAGAACCTAGCCCGGCAGAGCCGATCATGAATCTTTGGTTCCGGCTCTGCCGGGCTGGGTTCTATCCATCGCGGTGTTTAGGTTAATTTGGACAGAATCGTCTGATCTCCGTGTTCGCTGGCGCTCTTCATTTCAGGAAATTTATTAACGACGCGTTTCGCTTTACGTGATGCGAGCCAGATGACATGACGCGTTCCACGATTTCCATGCGCATGGACGCGAACGACGGCGACCGAAAAACCAGCCTGACGTAGGCGGCGACTGAACGATTCATCCGGTCCCGCCGACCACACTGACAAGATGCCGCCGTCTTTCAGCGCGCGATATGCGCTGGCAAGTCCACGATCACCGTAGAGCCAGTGATTGCTGCTGGTCGTCATCTCATGTGGACCATTGTCGACATCTAACAAAATCGCGTCGTACGTCATCACCTGCTGACGCAATAACTCCGCGACATCGCCCTGATGAATCGTGACACGCGGATCGCTCAAAGGATCACCGGCTAAATGTGCCAACGGCCCACGATTCCAGGTGACGACAGCGGGCACTAATTCTGCCACGGTCAGATGTTCATCGGCTTTTAGCTCTCGCAGTGCCGCCGCCGTGGTGTAGCCCATGCCCAAACCACCAATCAATACATGACGCGAGGCACTCGGCCCAAGACGTTCGATCACTAAACGCGCCATCGCTTCTTCGGAACCGTGCCGATGACTATTCATCAACTCATCACGCCCAACTCGAATTGCGAAATCGCGCACGTGTTGAAATAGCAGCAACTCACCGCCGCCAGGAATCGCAGCGCTCTCCAACAAGATCCATGGTTTCATGATGAATTCCCTTACTCATCCGTTGCGGCGATGATACCAGCACACGTCGCCATGCTGCCCCAAGAGTTCCTTATCAGGCCCGGAGTTATGGCGGGCAGCGCAGGAAGCGAACCGGCCTGCTATCGTGTGAACCTAAAAATAAGCCCAGGCCTTTATCGGACCTGGGTCTAGGTGTGGTAGGCAGCACAGAATTTGAACCAGCACAGAAAACCTGTTGTCGTTGGTAAAAAAAATGACCTAGGTCCTTTTCGAACCTAGGTCTCTTTTCTGGTGGGCAGTACAGGATTTGAACCTGCGACCCCTCGCGTGTGAAGCGAATGCTCTAGCCACTGAGCTAACCGCCCTGAATCATGTGGCTCGGCATCATGCAGCACACATCGATTCTGCAAGTGGACCAATGGACGCACAATGGACGCACATCCGACGACGGGAAAAGGTGGCGCGATCGACACCTGCGACAATCCCGGACATGGTACACGATGAGTTGGAGCCCGGCTTGATTTTTTGGAGTGGAAGCGCCCGGCAGGTCCGATTTACCCTAAAAAACGCAGTTGGAATAAAGCTTCCACCGCAAAGACGCGAAGACGCAAAGGAAAATCAAGGTTTTGAATAAAAAATCGTCTGATTTGTGTCTTCACCAAACAGGTCAGCATTGTCTTTGCTGCAAGTCCTTTGCGCTCTTGGCGTCTTTGCGGTAAATTGGTTTTCAACTGCGTTTTTTAGGACAACTCCGCCTTCCTCTGGTTTTCGATTTACAACAAACTTTAGTAAGCGCCCTCACCGCGCACCACCGTTTGCACCGTCCGAGCTAAGATCACGAGATCTAACCATGGGCTCCAATTATGAACGTAGAACGAATCGAGTGCGACGCGCTCATCGTAGGTCGTTTGGTTGCGACCAGAAACCTGCCACAGCCCAGTTAACCCTGGGCGCACGCGGAGGTATATCTGCCACTGATCACCGTATTTCACCGCCTCTGGTCGCGTTATTGGGCGCGGTCCGACTAAACTCATTTCACCAACCAACACGTTGAATAATTGAGGCAATTCATCGAGCGACGTCTTGCGCAAAAATCTACCGATCAGAGTTACCCGAGGATCATGACGCAGCTTATGATCACGCTCCCATTCTGCGCGCAAAACCGGATCGGCAGCAAGAACCTGATCCAGCACCGCGTCAGCGTCATGACGCATGGTCCGTAACTTCCAGGCAGTAAATTCACGATCACCGCGACCAATACGCTTTTGACCGTAAAAAACGGCACCTCGTGACGTGCATCGCACCAGCAAGCCAAGGATGAGCAGCAGCGGCACCCAGAAAATACCACCAACGCTGATGAGCAATAAATCTAACGAACGTTTCATGGTGCGTTGACTCGGCCGCAATAGGCTCTGATTCAACTCTAAGGCCAGATGCCCGCCCAGATCCTTGGCCTCGACCCACACCGAAGCGACGCCCGTCGTCCCTGGAATCGCCATGACCGTTGGAAAAAGAGGCCCCAACGTATTCCATAGCTCGCGTAACTGCGGGGCAGAAGCGCCGGGCATGGCGATCAATAGATGGCGCATTCCGCCCGCTGCGCAGACATGTCCCACTTCGGCAATCGGACCAGCGATCGGAACACCACAGACTTCTTTTCCGATTTTTTCTGGATCGTCATCCAAAATCACCAAGGGGCGCAAACCACGCGATGGCCAGCGCTTCAACGCCGCCACCACCTGCTGTCCTGTGGTCCCTGCGCCGCAGACGACGACCGGCGCACCCCACCATGAACGACGCGCAAAGAGAGCGCGGACCAATGACCTCGCCATTGGTATCAAGCACAGACACATCGCCCACGCACCAACGATTGCCGCACGTGAATAATCTTCGCCTGAACGCAGAAAGAATGAACCCGTGACGAGTATCAAAAAAGCAACCGTCGTCGCCGTGGTCAATCTGCGTAATTCTTCAGCCGGATGCGGTGGAGTTAATGCATAGCTGCGAGACGTGGCAATAAAGGTCACTACCAGCAACGGTAATGGCCAGAGCGCCAATAGCTGCTCCAACTGAAACGTACCACCAAGCGAATAACGCAATACGTGGGCGATGGCCAAAGAAACGCCAAGGCCCACAAGATCAGCCACCACAACCACCGTCAGCATCCGAAGCGGTCGGCACACCGACGCCTCAGAAAGAATTTGATCGATGACTTTCTGACTCTCAGGTGACGACATGAGTCAGCCCTCCGCCCGATTGCCACCGATGGCAGGGGATTTCGACCAAGACTCCAGCTGCCAGATCTGCTTCATTGAACACCCGTC
>JANMYZ010000399.1:0-1558 GCA_031382605.1 Planctomycetota bacterium
CGAAGAAGAAATCCGCAGCGAGGTCATCAAATGTCTGGAGATGGTCGGCCTGGGCGACGCTATCGATAAAATTCCATCCGAATTATCTGGCGGTATGCAAAAGCGCGTGGGCCTTGCTCGCGCCATTATCGGTGAACCGAAATTAATTCTTTATGATGAGCCAACCACGGGTCTGGATCCACTGACCACCGATGTCATCAATCGCATTATTCTTCGTCTTCGGCGCAAACTTGGCGTGACCTCGCTGGTGGTTACTCACGACATCCGCAGCGCGTTCACCATCGCTGACCGCATTATCATGCTCGAACAAGGTGTGATTGTTGCCGAAGGTACGCCCGATGAAATCCAGGCCAATGACAACGCCTGGGTTCAGAGTTTCATCAACGGCCACTCTGGTGAAATCGACGCCAACGGTTTACGCCCAAGAATTACTGCCACAAATATCGAAACGGAAATGTAGCTCAGTTGAGGCTGACTAAGTTGGGAAATTTTTCGGTTTTTCAAAATGATGACGATGACGGCTAGGTTGCACCAAGGTCCGTCGATCCTAGCGTACCCAACCCTGGCAAATCGACGCCAGCTCTGAGGCCAATGCTGACCATTCCGCCCGCCATTATCACCGCCATGCAAGACCATGCTCTGGCCTGTTATCCTGGGGAATGTTGTGGGCTGTTGTTCGCCAAAGCCGGAACCGACATCGCGATTCGCTGCGTCACGGTAGATAATCTCGCCGACAAATTGCATGCGATGGACCCGGTCGAATATCCGCGCACCAGCCGTGATTGGTTCGCGCCCAACGAAGCCAAACTGGCACGCCACGTCCGCGAAGCCGAAGCCCAGGGTGAACACTGGCTTGGACTCTTCCATAGTCACATCGACTGCGGCGCTTACTTCAGCGACGAAGATAAACGTTACGCGGCTCCTGAGGGGCAAGCGGTGTACCCCGAATTATTTCAAACCGTCATCGAAACACGCGCCCATGGCGTGGTCGAGGCGCGCACCTTTCGCTGGGATGGAAAAGACTACGCCCAAGTAGCAGCGCATCCCGAATTCGCACGTCAGAGGAAATAACGATCATGGCTCGCTCAATTGAAACTCAGGCCGTTCACGGCGGCGAACGCCGCGACAAAGCCCATGATTCCCTAGTCACGCCCATCATTTTGGCGACTGCGTATCCATTTGAAAATACCGATGAACTCCATCGCTACTTTCGCGGTGAACATATTCGCGGTGAAGAGTACGGCCGTTACGGCAACCCAACTCAGCAAGTCGCCGAAGCCAAATTAGCCGCGCTCGAAGGCGCACTGCCTAACGGCGGCGAAACCGACGCGTTGCTGACTTCCACCGGCATGTCGGCCATCGTCACCACGCTGTTGGCGATGGTGAAACCCGGCACGCACTTGGTCATCACCGCTGACAGCTACCGGAAAACCAGAGTCTTTGTCCGCGAATTCCTCGCGAAATTCGGCATCGAACATACCTCATGTGAACCATCGGTCGAAGGCATCGCTGCCGCGATTAAACCCAATACCAAACTCATTATCACCGAAAGTCCGAC
>JANMYZ010000474.1:0-6194 GCA_031382605.1 Planctomycetota bacterium
TCGATCAGCCAAGTCATTGATGAAGTCTTCACCGCCGTCGAGCGCGATGGCGACGCTGCCGTTGCGCATTACACCAAGTTATTTGACGGTGCTGCGATCCCCGCAACGGCCTTGCGCGTCCCCGCTAGCGAACTCGCCGACGCTTGGGAAGACTGCAATCCGCATTTGCGCAACGCCATCACCTTTGCCATTCATCAAGTCGAGGCTTACCAACGCCGCCTGATGCCGCGCAGTTTTGGCACCAACCTGGACGAGTCCTTAGGCGTACGCTGGTCGCCGTTAGCCCGCGTTGGAGCCTATATTCCAGGTGGACCGAAAGGTTCGTTGCCGTTGTTTTCGTCGGTGATCATGAATTTGGTTCCCGCAAAAGTTGCTGGCGTGCGCGAATTAGTCTTGGTGACGCCGCCGCGTGAAGATGGCTCCATCGCACCTGAGTTACTCGCCGCAGCGCATGCGGTCGGCGTCACCGAAGTCTATCGTGTCGGTGGAATCCCAGCGATTGCGGCGCTGGCCTGTGGCACGCCCAGCATCCGCTCCGTCGATAAAATTGTCGGGCCTGGAAATCTTTACGTCACCCTCGCCAAGCGTCACGCCTACGGTCGCGTTGACATCGACATGCTCGCTGGGCCAAGCGAGATTCTGATCATTGCCGATGAAAGCGCGAATCCCGCGTTCGTTGCTGCGGATCTGTTGTCCCAAGCCGAACACGACACGCTGGCAATGGCCGTTTGCATAACCGTAGGCAATGGCGTGGCGTCGGCCATTCAGCAGGAACTCAGCACTCAAATCGACAGCCTGCCAGAAGAACGACGTCTAGTCGCGACTGAAAGTATTCGGCGCTTTGGACGTTTGATTCGCTGTGCCGATTACGCGCAAGCGGTCGACATCGCTAACCGAATCGCACCGGAACATCTCGAATTGCAGGTCAAAAAGCCTAAGACTATTTTCGCCCAACTGACCAACGCTGGCGCGATCTTCATTGGCCCATGGAGCCCAGAACCCATCGGCGATTATGTCGCTGGCCCAAGTCACACCTTGCCCACCGGCGGCACCGCCCGCATGTGGTCCGGCATTGGCGTCGACACCTTTTTACGCCGCACCTCTATCGTCAATTTCAGCGAGGCCGATTTCCGCCACTGCGCTGACGCTGGTTTATTGTTGGCGCGCGGCGAAGGCCTGGAAGCCCACGCGCGGTCGATTGAGATTCGTTTACGTGGCTAAGCCATCGGGTGCATGGTTTGCAGGAACAGCCTTCGTGCTGACCGTCTTGGTCATCGGATTTAACCTCATTGCCGATCAGTGGGACCGTCAACGGATCACCGAAGCGCTGGATCAGCGGGGCTTGGTGGTGGACTCCATTACTTGGCAGCCGTTTGCCTTCTGGTGGCAAAAAGACTCCGACCGTACCTATCTGGTTGAATGCCATACGACCACGGGTTTACCAAAACGATTTTCTTGTCGCACCAGCCTATTCGGCGGCGTCTACACCAGCGAGGAATGACCGACGTCATGTGCGACCAATGCGATCTGTTCTTTCTTCCGGTCGGTGTCGGACCTGATCGCGCTTGGCGTCAACAATTGGATCGGCTACGCACCGCGATAACTGACGACGTGCTGGCTATCGTCGGCGGACAAATGCCCGCCGATGGCACTGCTCCGCCAACGTGCGCGCGGATCACCGCGACGTGCACCTTCTGCGGTCAGCTCTTTCTGCTCGAACGCGGGATGTGTTCCGCCTTTGGTGATCAGTGGCATCCGCTGCACGGCAACTGAGATGGCGCGGCGGGCAAAACATTTTGGCGCTGTGAGCGACGAGGCGCTGGGGAAAATATACGACACCTTGGCCGCTACGATTTCGCCTAAAAGCGATCTGGAATACGCCTCGCCTTTTGAACTGTTGGTCGCCGTGGTGCTCTCTGCCCAAGCCACCGACAAATCGGTAAACATCGCCACGCGCAAGCTCTATCCCGTGGCGAACAAGCCAGCAACCGTGCTTGCGCTGGGTGTCGACGGCGTGACGCCGTACATCAAACACATCGGCCTTTACCGTGGGAAAGCCAAAAACGTCATCGAGCTTTGCCGCCTGCTGATTGAACGACACGCTGGAGAAGTCCCCAATACTCGCGCGGCCTTGGAAGCATTGCCCGGCGTCGGCAGAAAAACCGCGAGCGTGGTCCTCAACGTCGCTTTCGGTCAGCCCACCATCGCTGTCGATACCCATGTCCAACGCGTAGCGAATCGCCTGGGCGTGGTCAAAACCAGCACGCCAGACCACACGGAGCAGGTCCTCGTATCGCGTACGCCGGCGCAGCACCTTTTACATGCGCACCACTATCTGATTTTGCATGGCCGTTACTGCTGCACCGCACGAACGCCACATTGCTCAACGTGTCCAGTAAAGTCGTGGTGTCTATTTCCAGATAAAACAGCGGAATAAAGCGCTTCGCGAAACGCTAAACGTCCGCCATCAATCGTTCAATTTCCTGACGCGCTTCAACCAAAGATGGGTAAATACCGTGCGCAATTGCGAGCGTCTGCGCTGACGGTTGCTTGAGATCGGGCACCATCATCGCGCGCATTCCGGCGGCGTGCGCGGCGGCGATACCGGGTTCGGAATCTTCCAGTGCGGCGCATTGATCCGGCGCAATTCCGAGCGCGGCGGCGGCGGCCAGATAGATTTCTGGGTCTGGTTTGCCGCGCGTCACTTGATCACCCGTAACGACGACGGGGAAACGCGTGATGACTGAGCCGAGCGTTCGTTCCGCGTCAGCGCGAATGCTGGAAGTCGCAATGGCACGCGGAATCTGCCGCTGTTCCAACCACGCGATCAATGCCAATGCTCCCGGACGTGGCGCCACCGGACCGCTGACCACCAATTGATGATGCTGACCACGCCATGCATCGCGGAAAGTTTGCGCGGCGACGGAAAAACGCTCGGCCACCATGTTTTCACTGATGGCGATTTTTCGGCCGATGAGCGTGGTATAAAACGCATCGTCAAGCTCATGGCCAAGCGAACGCATCGCCGCCTGCCACGCGTGCCGTGTGCGACGTTCGGAGTCGAACAGGAGACCATCTAAATCGCAGATCACGGCGATCACTTGGGGACGAGCCATCAGGCCGCGTCCCTAAGCACGGCCTGATCTGCCTGTTCATTCACCGCGTCATCATCTTGAGGAGATCGACTCAACGGAGATCAGCCTTGGACGCCGAGCTGTTTCAGCAGTTCGGCTTTGACCGCGTTGGGGTCGGTTTTTCCGCCGGATATTTTCATGGTGACGCCAACCAGACGACCCAGTGCGGCCATTTTTCCGCTTTGCACGTCGGCGACGACTTTGGGTTCTTGAGCGATCGTTTGCGCCACCCAGGTGGTGAGCTGGCCCGCGTCTTGCACTTGGATCATGCCTTTGCGGGTGAAGTAGGCTTCGGGTTCTTCGCCGCTGGCAAAGAGTTCCGAGCACTCCGCTTTCGCCACCACGCGCGCGACTTTGCCACCATCGACCAAGGCGATGATCTTGGCCAGCGTCGCGAGCGGCGCTGCGACGTTCAGCGCTTTGTGCTGTTCGTTGGCTAAGCGAATCGCTTCTTCACGCGTCCAGTTAGCCGCCAGTTTTGCTTTGGCGCCAAGTTTGATTAACGCTTCGAAATAATCAGCAATCTCAGCTTCCATGGTCAGTTCACGCGCGACGGCGCGTTCTAAGGCGTAGTCTTTCATGAAACGGTCTTCACGCAGATGCGGTAATTCCGGCATCGACGCTTTGATTTCGCTGAGTCGCGCGGCGGAAATGTGCAAGGGCGGCAGGTCAGGATCGGGGAAATAGCGGTAATCGGCGGCGTTTTCTTTGCCACGCATCGAACGGGTAACTTTTTGATCGGGATCCCACAGCTTGGTTTCCTGAACGATTTCGGCTCCGCGACCTGCGCGATTGAGCGCGATTTGATTCTGAATTTCGTAGTCGATGGCGGCTTCGACTGAACGGAAAGAATTAAGATTTTTGACTTCAACCCGGATACCGAATTGCTCACGGCCTTTGGGACGAACGGAGACGTTCGCATCGCAGCGCAGCGAGCCCTCCTGCATTTCACAATCGCTGACGCCAGCCCATTTGAGCGCGCGCTTCAATTCAACCAGGTAGGCGTAGGCCTCTGCCGAAGAACGAATGACCGGCAAGGTGACGATTTCAACCAACGGCACGCCTGCCCGATTGAGATCGACTTCCGAATACGGGCCGTGGTCTTGGTGGACCAACTTGCCGGCGTCTTCTTCCATATGGATACGCATCAGTCCGACAAATTTTTCGGTACCGTCGGCGAGTTCGACTTTCACTCCGCCACCAAGGCAATACGGCTCATCGTATTGGGTGATCTGGTAGCCCTTCGGCAGATCCGGATAAAAATAATGTTTACGATCAAACTTACTGTGCTCTTGCACATTTCCGCCCAACGACAAAGCGGCCTTTATGGCCAGCACGACCGCCGCTTCATTGATGACCGGCAAGGCGCCCGGAAGACCCAGGCTGACGGTGTCGACCTGGCTATTCGGTTCACGGCCAAAAACCGTGGTCGCGCCACAAAACATTTTGGTGTTGGTTTTGAGCTGGCAGTGGACTTCGAGGCCGATGACAGGTTCGTATTCAGTCATGATTTTTACCATGCGGGGGTGCAGAGAGCGGGCGTCTGATGGAACGGCGGCGAACTCTAGTCCGCTTGATAAGGAGTCCAGGAGAGCCGCCGCCGTCCGCTGCCGTCAACCACTTTCACCATCGGCGTCGCGCGATCAGATGCCGACGCGTCCACCCCGGAACGCTGCACGCCGTCCTAGCGGTCGCTGTGCGTCAAGCGCACGAAGAAAACGGTTTCTCACACATGCCCCATGACATCAAACCTACCGGTAATCCTGGCGAAATAGCCACTTTGCTGCATTGGAATGCCGACGGCATGATTGCCGTGATCGCGCAGGCACACGACACCGGTGAAGTCCTGATGTTCGCTTACGCCACGCGTGAAGCGTTGGCCCAGACCTTGGCCACTGGCATCGCCACGTATTTCAGCCGCAGTCGTGGCGGCTTGTGGGTGAAGGGTGAAACCAGTGGGTATAAGCAACGCGTCGTCGAGGTCCGCACGGACTGCGACGGCGATTGCGTGCTCTACCGCGTCGATGCCCCAGGCCCGGCATGCCATCAACTGCGCCGCTCGTGTTTTTCTAACCGCATCGCCAATGATGGCAGCGTGCACTGCGATAAGCCGACCATCGCATGAATGACTCGCCGCCAGGACTTCGCACGCTAACCGTTTCGCGCACCACCGCGCGGTTTCTTTCCGGCGGACATCCGTGGGTTCGACCGGATCGCTTTACCCGTGGATTAGAGCAACTCCAAGCGGGCGAGCCGGTGACGTTAGTCGATGAGGGCGGGAAACGCTTAGCTTCAGCATTAGCTGATCCGGCGCATGAAATCTGCGCGCGGGTTTATCACCGTCGCCCCGACATGCCGTTTATTCCCGCGCAAGCGCTGACGCGGGCGTGGGAAAGACGCGCCGCACTGCACGCTGACCCAACGACCGATTGTTACCGCGTCGTACATGGCGAGGGCGATTTTCTGCCTGGTTTACGCGTCGAACGCTACGCCTCGGTTTTCGTGGTATTGGTGTTGGCCGACTGCGCGTTGCCCTACGCCGATGAGATTTGCCGCAGCTTGCAGCGCCGGATGCCCGACGCCGTGGTGATTCGTCGCGACCATCGCAGCGATCTGCAACGCGACGATGTCAGCTCTCGCCGTTTTGGCGGCGGAGAACTTGATCCCGAAGCGGTGATCATCGGCCACGAATTCGGCGTCTCTTTTCCACTGCGCCCATTTGCCGGATTGGCCACCGGAATTTATGTCGATCAGCGGGCCACGCGCGCATGGTTACGACCACAAGCTAACGGCAAACGAGTGCTGAATTTATTCGCGTACACCGGAGCTTTTTCACTCAGCTTATTGGCCGCAGGTGCAACCTCTGCCGTCGATGTCGATCTTGCCGGGCCGGCGCTCGCCCGTGCCGCTGAGGCCGCACAATTGAACGGCTGTGCTGACCGCCATCGGATTTACCAAGAAGATTGCCGACGCTTTTTATCCGCCACCACTGAAGAGTTTGACGTGATCATCTGTGATCCACCGACGGCGGCGCACGGTGGTGATGGCTGGATTCTACGC
>JANMYZ010000488.1:0-3604 GCA_031382605.1 Planctomycetota bacterium
CCGCTGGCAGCACGCTGACCGTCAGCGGAGGAACCGCGACCTACACGCCTGGGGCGCGCGTTTCTGGAGCCGATTCGCTGACGTTTTCGGCGGTCGATCACGTTGCCTATTCCAGCGAAATACCACGCGGCCTGATGGTGACCACCGCCTCCGGTATCGACACCTATCAATCCGGTTACGGTTCGTCGATGGCGAACGTGCCAGGCACCAACGACGAGTTCTGGTTGATGGGCGACCGTGGTCCGAACGTCGATGGCACGGCAGCGAACACCAAGCTCTTCCCTGATCCCAACTACCAACCACGCATGATCAAAGTCCGCGTGCTCGCCGATGGCAGCATGGAGAAGCTCAACGATATCCGCTTCAAAAACGGCGATGGCAGTCCCATGACGGGCAAGCCGTTTATCGGCGCTGGCGCCGGCTCTACCGGTGAGACCGGCTATGCGCTCGATCTAGCGACGAATTTGGCCGCCATCACACCGCTGCCGTCCGATCCAGATGGTTTGGATCCAGAGGGTCTGGTGGTGCGCAACGACGGTTCGTTCTGGGTTTCGGACGAATACGGTCCGTGGATCGTAAACTTCGATGCGACCGGCACAGTGACGCAGCGTATCGGCCCGTTTGGGACCACGGGTACCGTGACCGCACCAAATCCCAACGCCCGCAAACTGCCGCTGGTGCTCGCCAAGCGGCGCGCCAACCGTGGCATGGAAGGACTCACCATTACCCCGTCCGGCTGGCTGGTCGGCATGATGCAATCGCCGATGTTCAATCCGTCGTCGGCCGCCATCGGCGGTACCAGCGGTGCGGGTGCCTCGCGCGTGTGTCGCATCTTGTTCTTCAATCCGACCGATGGCCTGACCAAGCAATACACGTACGTGCTCGACTCCACGTCCACGGCGGTCTCAGAGATTCTTGCGGTGAACGAAAACGAGTTCCTGGTACTTGAACGCGATGGTAACTGGCCAGGCGGTGCGCCAGCCTCGACGATCAAAAAGATCTACCGCATTCATGTCGGCCAAGCGACTGACGTCAGCGATCCTGCCGATGGTGCGAACGGAAAATTGTACAAAGGCAAGACGGTTGAGGAGTTGAAGACCACCGCCGGACTGCTGGCTGAAGGCATCACTGCGGTGCGCAAGTGGCTGGCGGTCGACATGCTGACCCTCACCAACCAAAACGGTGTCACCTATCCGCACGACAAGCCCGAGGGCTTGGCGCTGGTAAACGGCGGAAAAACACTGGTGTTAGTCAATGACGACGACTTCGGCGTAGCGCCCACCGCGCCGTTCAGCGGCATCGCGGCCAAAGAGATCCCCTCGCTGGCCAACCGTGCCGATTTCAACAGCCTGTGGTTCATCGGCCTCGACGATGGCTCGCTGGCCATCACGGTGAGCAACACTGCGCCCGTAGCTGCTGTCAACGCAGTGACCACGGCCGAAGACACCGCCACCACCGGAGTGGTCACGCTGACCGATCCTGATGCACCGACGGGGCTCACCACCACCGTGTCGGTTGCCGACGCAACGCTGATTGGCGCCACTATTACTGGCACGGGTTTGACCCGCACGCTCAACATCACGCCGCTCGCTAATCGCCATGGCGCGACCAACGTCAGCGTGACGGTGTCCGATGGTTTCGCTTCCACCGCCACGGTGGTGGCGGTGACGGTGACGCCGGTGAACGATGCGCCGTTGGCAGCCAACGCCGCCATCACCGCGACCGTTGGTGTGGCCAAGGCCGGCACGCTGATTGCCGACGATGTCGATGGTGGCGCGTTGACGTTCAGCAAAGTCAGCGATCCGACCAAAGGAACGGTGACGATCACCGCCGCCACTGGCGCGTACACCTACACCGCCAATGCCGGTACCAGCGGCACCGATAGCTTCACCTTCAAGGTCAACGATGGCACCGTCGATTCCCTAGTCGCCACGGTGACGGTGACCATCAGCCCACCCGCCGGTAGCGGAACACCCGCAACAGGCTCGAATGATGACAGTAAATGTGGTCTCGGCAGTGGCGTCGGGGTGTTGATCATGAGCTTGCTCCTCGCGCTGAAGGGACTGTTGGTGCGCGCACGGCATTCAATGCGTTGAGGTGTTGAGGCATCAACGCGGGCACAGACTACGGGCTACAGACCACAGGATCGTGTGACGACGTCGTTCGTGCATTCATTCGGCCACTGACCACAGAATCGCGTGACGACGTCGTATAAAAGCCTGTGGTCTGTAGCCTGTAGTCTGTTCCCTTCCGGTCCCCGTCCCCTTCCCTCCCCCCTCCACAAAAATCCTTTCAAGGAAACGTCCATGCTTACCGCAGAACAACGTCACTGGTGTCTCGAACAAGCGATCGAAATTATCAAACTCGCTCCGGCCGATTCGCTGCCGACGCATGATCGGCTCAAACGCATCTACAAACGTTTGATGTCATTGGTTGAAGAAGCGAACACCGGGAACGCGTCCGTGAGCGCAGCGAAAAGTGGCAAGGTCGCAAAGAAAATACCATAATTGCGTGCGCTTGATGAGATCATGATCAGACGTGAAAAAAGGTGCGGTTTAAGGATGAGATTCCATTTGTGGCAAATCGTTGTTGCCAGCAGATTGGGCTGCCGGAGCAATGGCCTGGGGCGGTGAATCCGTTTCCGTGGATATCGAAGGTGCTCGATGTAAAGAAGGAGAAGAAATTCGAGACTCGGGCTACGGAATATCAGCGTGGGGGTCGTTCCAGCGGTGAGGTAGGCGGACAGCGCCGGAATCACCATCAGCTAGGTGATGGATTCACATACCCTCATCGTCAACGTCGATTCAGACTTTGTTGACCCATTTTCGGTAGCTGCAACACCCTCTAACCAAGCCAATTCCCGTGTTAGAGGGTGTTCGAACACCACTACGCTAATTTTACGGGTGTTCGAACACCATCTAATTGGCACAGAGGGTCGAGCAACGCCCGGTTACACCCCCCACCGTAGTGATTAGAGGGTGTCTGGACACACTCATGCACGCTTAGATGGTCTGCCAACATCACCTTTACCATGTTAGAAAGACAATTGATTCCGACATGAAACACTACCCCGATGGCCCAAGATCAAAATTAATTGGTATATTGCTAATTGTCGCTGGTGCCTTGTTTTTATTTATGCTATTCACCGTCTCTGAAAACACTTTACTTGATCGATATCTGCCAATGCCATGTGCCATATCATTAATAATAATGGGATTCATGACCATTTATGGGAAGTTGCATTTTATGCCTGTATTTGATCTGTCCAATGATAGCGTCTCAATCATTAGCTACGGACTTAAATCTAAGGTCACCATACCTGACGACATTGTAAATAATAACGAAACATATGTAACGCTTAATAAATTTGGAAAGAATATAAAAATCACATATTCATTCTATAGCAGTGATTTTAAAAATGATTTTAGTTCTTTAATAAAATAAACTAAATGTTAAAATTTTCCAAACACCTTACAGCTCTTTCTAACCAGTCGTTGCATGGAAGCGGGCCACGTTCGCTTTTCGTGCTTACCCAAACCTTTTCGCCCGCCCCCTGAACTTGATGTTAGACCTCTAAGACATGAAAAATATTGACCCAATGCAC
>JANMYZ010000521.1:0-5380 GCA_031382605.1 Planctomycetota bacterium
CCGGGTTCAGCGAAGTGCTCGACCAGGATTCCTTTGATCGGTGCGGCAACCGTCAGCACGCTTTTTTCAGTTTGGACTTCAACCAATTCTTGTTCGGCAGCGACTTCGGTTCCTGGGGCGACCAGCCATGCCATGACCGTAGCTTCGGCGGCTGATTCACCGAATTGCGGGAGTTTCACCGGAATTCGCATTAGTACCTCACCGTTTCGAGAACTGCGGTTACTACGTCGGCCGCATGCGGACGATGCGCGGCGTAGAGGTCGGGTTGCACTGGGATCGGCGTGTCCTGTGCGCAAATGCGCCGAGGCGGAGCGTCGAGCAAATGGAAAGCTTCACTAGAAATAATCGCCACCACTTCAGCGGCGATGCCACCAAAAGGCCAGGCTTCGGTTGCCACGACGACGCGGCCAGTTTTGGCCGTGGATTCTAATATGGTGGCGGTATCAAGCGGTCGCACGCAGCGAAGGTCGACCACTTCGACCGACACGCCATGTTCTTGTTCTAAGATACCAGCGGCGGCGAGGCATTCGTGCAGCATGCCGCTGTAACTAATCAGCGTGCAGTCGGTGCCCGCGCGTCGCACCACGGCTGAGCCCATTGGCAAATGTTCAGCGAGTGCTGGATCGCCGGTTTCTTTCAGATGACTATAGAGATATTTATGTTCACAGAAAATAACTGGGTCGTTGCAAGCGATCGCGTCTTTTAGCATCCAATACGCATCCGGCACGGTTGCCGGTGACACCACGATGAGTCCTGGGTGGTGCGAAAGCCATGCCTCTGGCATTTGACAGTGAAATGGTCCGGAACCACGCGTGCCACCAACGGGCAGACGCGCGACTAACGGACATGGACGGCCAGTGCGCCAAAAAGTTGTCGCTGCGTGATTGACTAATTGATTAAATCCGATGGTCGCAAAATCGGCAAATTGGTATTCGATCACCGGACGTGCGCCATCGATCGCGGCACCGACCGCAACTCCGGCGATGGCGTCTTCGCTGATGGGCGCGTTGATAACGCGACCAGGAAAACGTTCGGACAAACCCTTGGTCGCCTTGAACGCGCCACCAAATGTACCAGCGACATCTTGGCCATAGATGAACACGCGCGGATCTTCCGCCAACGATTCGGCCAGGGCACGTCGGATCGCTTCAAGGTAACTGGTGGTCATCCTTGGCTCCCGTTGGCGCTTGGTGAAGAGGTGAACGACGTCAGATCCGGCACGCTATAGGCCGTCCAATCTTCCTCGTCAGCATTGGGCGTAGGATCGTTGCGAATGCGTTCGTAGGCCTGGACGATTTCTTCTTTTACGGCAGCCCACATCGCATCAACAGCAGCTTGATCCATCACGCCATCAGCGATGAGTTTCTTCGGTGCAGCTTCAAGACAGTCGGGAAAACGCGCACGTAATTCTGCCGGAATATAGCTGGCGTCGTCGTGCGTACCGTGTCCTTGCAGGCGCAGCAAAGTGGCGACGACCATCTGCGGGCCTTCGTCATTACGCGCGCGGGCAATCGCATCGCCCACTGCCCACAGACATTCTTCGGCGTCGGTGCCATCAATCGATACGCCACGCATGCCATACGCTTCGGCGCGGCTGACCAGATCGTGGCAGGCGAATGAACGATCATTAAAAGTTGAATAGGACACTTGGTTATTCGCGACCACCACCACCATCGGCAATTTTTCAACCGCCATGACGTTGAGGCCTTCGTGCAAAGCGCCGGTGGCCATGCCGCCATCGCCGATGCAGGTGACTCCGACGGTGCGCGCACTGGCGGGTTCACCACGCAAACGACGGGCGATCAACGTGCCGCATACCGCAGCCACCATCGCACCCAGGTGACTGATCATCGGCAACTGGCCCTTGGCGACATCACCACGGTGAATGTTGCCATCACGCCCGCGCATCGGTCCGGTGCGCTTGCCCAGGTAGGTACGAAAGGAATCTTCAAACGATTCGCTAAACGACAGACGCCCGGCGGTGTCGCGAATCAGCGGCGCAAATACGTCGCCAGGCACGCCATCGGTGGGACGTTGCAGAAACATACCGATCGCGGCAGATAACGCTTCTTGGCCATGGCCAGTGAAGACGTTGCCATGCACCAACGATGAGCGGTACAACGCCACCAAGCGATCATCCAGGCCACGGCCACGCATCATCCAGCGAAGATGATCCATGCGCAAAGCAGGTGTCGCATGGCGCTTTTTCGCCGCAAGAATCGCCAGCGCTTCATGAATAGGACGGGCTTGGAGGGTCACGCGCGTCCCCAGGTCAAATAGAGTGAACCCCAGGTGAGTCCGCCGCCGAATGCGGCAAGTAAAACTCGCGTGCCGGTTTTCAGTCGTCCATCAGCGAAGGCGTCGCCCAGCGCGAGGGGGATGGTGCCGGCGGTGGTGTTGGCCACGCGATCAATATTGATGACGACTTTGCTCATCGGTAAACCAAGGCGATTGGCAATCGGCTCAATAATGCGCAAGTTCGCTTGATGCGGCACCAGCAAATCAATGTCGGCAACCGACAATTGTAATTGTTTCATCAATGACGAGCAGACTTCTGACATCCGGCGAACGGCTTGCGTAAATACCACGCGGCCATTTTGTTTGACGAACTGCTCGCCGCGTGTGAGCGCTTCCGGATTGGCCAGGTGCGCCGACCCGGAACAAGGAATGATCAGATCACTTCCTCCGCCACCGTCGCTGTGCATTTCGAAACCAAAAATGCCAGGACCATCTGCTGGACCGGCTTCTAACAACACGGCGCCACAGCCGTCGCCAAATAAAATGCAGGTATTGCGATCGCGATAGTCGAGCAACGTCGACATGATGTCGCCACCGACCACCAGAATGCGTTTTGAGTGACCGCTTTCGATGAACGCGGTGGCGGTTGATAACGCCGCGACAAAACCATTACAGGCATTAAGCAAATCGAAGCCAAAAGCTTTGGTCGCGCCTAATTGGTGTTGCAGCAAATTAGCGGTGGCTGGCATCACATGGTCGCCAGAAATGGTCGCCACAATGATGCCATCAAGGGTGTCGGCGCTGACTCCAGCACGTTCGAGACATTGACGGGCAGCAGGCAACGCGAGAGCGCACAAACCGCTACCAGGTTCAGCAATGCGGCGTTCACGGATGCCCGTGCGCGAGACAATCCATTCGTCGTTGGTTTCGACCATGCGTTCAAGTTCGGCATTGGTCAGCCGACGCTCAGGCAGGGCGGAACCTACCGCCACACACTGGGCGCGAAACGCTGCGGACATCAACCAACCTCCTCGTGCGAACACCCTGGAACCTGAAGGTGCGGCACTCTAGGCTGGGTGTTGGAATAGCAATCCGGCCTCCCCATAAAATTATCGTAGAGACCGCGCCGCAGTGAGTTTACCCGCTGGCGGAGGACGCGATCGGAGATTGAATGCGCCCATGCCCCACGTCACTTCCGTGCGCCGGCCGCGCCGTTGGTGGCGGGCCGTGCGTGTTGCGATTCTACTGTTTGGCGTGGTGTTGGCGGTGGCTTTCATCTGGGCGCCAACCATTGGCGCTCGTTATGCAGCCAGCCATTTGCCATCGACCGCAACTTTTCCGCATGGCTCGCTGACGGTGGCTGCGGTGAAGACCACCGCAGCTTCGCCCTTGGCACAGGCATCATTGAACATGCAAATAGTGGGTAGTGCGCGAGTCCTGCGTTCGCTGGTTTCTTCCGCCAGCAATTGGTGGCTGCCACCGGGATTGGTGCGTGGTGGACAAAACGTGAGCGGCCAATTGAGTCTCCCTCTTTTGCGTGAAAAACCATTTACTTGGCAAGTGTTGGTGGCGGGCGATGCCGCAACACCGCTGGCATGCGTACAGGTGTCACATGTCGATCTCACGCAGTTTCTGCGCACGAATGGTCAAACCGTACTTTTACTTGGCGGTGCACCGATCTTGCGTTGTTCTTACAACGTGGATTGGGGACATATCGAGAATGATGATGAGATCGGCCAAGCGCCGCTGATTCCTTTGCTAACCCGCCGTTTTAAAGTGGTCGCGCGCGGCAGTATTTTGTTGGAGATCGGCCAAAACCAACGGTTGGTCAAAGTCGATCGTCTTGCCGGTCATGCCTGGGCTACCTTTATTCCCGTGCCTGAAGGATATCGCCTACAGATGCGCGTGGCGATTGAGGACGCCGAGGCCGAACTGATTACGCTTCCGATCGTCGGTGATGCGCGACCGATGCTGATGAAACAGTTGGAAACAGCGGCAAACGACGGATTAATCGACGGTTTAGAGAAAGTCGTCCTGCCATCGTGGTTCCCCACCGACCTGCGAACGGATATCTTGGTGAAATAAGGAACCTTGTTCCGTCTTTTCCGCGTTTCTTTCCCGTCTCTTTCGCGTCTCTTTTCACGAACGTCCTTGAAAATGCCGATGCTGCCCAACGATCCCCGCCCCTGGAGTTATCCATGTCAGTTCGCGTCCGCATTGCCCCAAGTCCCACTGGTGATCCACATGTCGGCACCGCCTACATTGGGTTAATCAATTACGCTTTCGCTAAGAAGAACGGCGGCAAGTTCGTTCTTCGTATTGAAGACACCGATCAAACGCGCTGTACGCCAGAATCGGAAAAGTCGATTTACGACAGCCTGAAATGGCTGGGCCTGCAATATGATGAAGGCCCCGCGCATGCCGGTATGGGCGGCGGTGATTGTGGTCCGTACATCCAAAGCGAACGCGTGAAGCTGGGCATCTATCAGAAATATGCCGACCAATTATTGGAGCAGGGCGATGCGTATTATTGCTTCTGCACTGCGCGCGATCTCGACACCATGCGCAAGCGCCAGCAGGCCAATAATGAGCCGATCATGTACAACCGTCGCTGTCGCGGTGGCTCGTTAGTCGAAGCGCGTGAACGCGCCGCCAAAGGCGAGGCGTTTGTCATTCGCATGAAGACGCCGCTCGAAGGCGAATTCGTTTACAAAGATCGCCTGCGCAAACAGCCAACCGTGAAGGCATGGAAAGACATCGACGACCAAGTCTTGCTGAAGAGCGATGGCTGGCCGACGTATCACCTCGCGGCGGTGGTCGACGATCACTTGATGAAGATCACCCATGTCATCCGCGCCGAAGAGTGGCTCAACTCTTTGCCCAAACATATTTGGCTGAATGAAAAGCTTGGTTTCACCGCGCCAGAATACGTCCACGTCGGATTATTGCGTAACGCGGATAAATCGAAGATCAGCAAACGAAAGAACCCGACCTCGCTGCGCTGGTATGAAGCGCAAGGCTACCTGCCCGAAGCCCTGCTGAACTTCCTTGCACTGCTCGGCCATTCACATCCCGACGGCAAAGAGAAATTCGGCCTCGATGAAATGTGCGGATTTTTTGACCTCGACCGCATCAACGTTGC
>JANMYZ010000528.1:0-3249 GCA_031382605.1 Planctomycetota bacterium
AGGTGGAGGTACGAGATCCGGCCGACTGGCATTGAAAAATGATGCTCGGCCAATGCAAAATCGAGCAGAGAGCCAGCTGCGATCACCGGCATCTGCGGCAGCTCTTCGGCGAACCAACGTAGTTTTGCTAGGACTTCGGGCACCGCTTGGATTTCGTCAAGAAAAAGCAGTGCCGAGCCGTCGACGGGAATGCGCTGTCCGAGCTGTACCTCCAAGCGTTGGAGAACTGCCCGGGGATCGTTGTCGGTAAAGCAAGCCGCAGTCTCGGGCCGCCGCTCCAGATTGACCTCAACCACCCGCCCAAATCGCTGCGCGCCCCAGGTACGAACCAGCCACGACTTGCCAACCTGGCGAGCGCCACGGAGCACCAACGGCTTGCGCTGAGCCTTATCAGCCCAGGCTTCGAGATCACGAACGCGGAATCGCAGCATAACAAATGCTAAAAGACAAGGCACATTTAGCAAGACGAACGACTGTGATGGTCAGACGATTGCCAACTGACCACAACGACCGAGGTCGTTGCTATGTCGACCTAAACGGGCCGACGTTCACAAAAGCTCAATGAAATCCGCTTCGCAATCGCCGCAGACCCAATCAAGACAGGGCCAGGCATTTATTCCATCGACCACGGCTTCGCCCATCAAAGAGCCGACGCTGGCGCCGCCTGGGATGTCAGGCAGTCCGATTCCTACTGTTCCTAAAGTTACGCGGCGAGCATCGCAGGCTCCGCTCCAGGCTCGGGCGGCGGCGCGCCAATCGCCGCCCACCATACGGACGATCGCTGGTAGCGTGGGATCGAGCGGCGCCCATTGGCCATCGAGGGTTTGCGCTTCGAGCCAAAAATGTGGATTCGCGATGCGGCTGTCGGCGACCATGCCTGCTTTCAATCGCCATGGACGCGAGCGTTCATTTAACCGCGCGCCAAGGGCGAGCGCACAGTCAAGACAACTGCCGACCCAACGCGGAGTCAGCTGCCCAGTGAGCGCATGCGACGACAGCGCTTGGCGATATTCCCAGGGTTGATGATGACGGTATTCGTAGCGGAAATCCGCCGCCACTTGTTCAACCAGCGCGGCAAGTTCCCGCTGTTCCACGCTGTCGTAGGCGAGCACGTGAGTGGGACTCAATCGCAGTTGTGTTTCCATGCTGATGTGCGGTTCGCTTGCGCTGACCGTGCCTTGCAAGCGCCACCAATCGCCATCGCTGATGGTGGTGCAACCAGTCAAGCTGGGCGGTACATCGCGCTCAATCTGTTGCGTCGCGCTGGGCGACGCGCGTGCTAGCCACCAGGTTAGGTGACGCGAATCTTTTTTCGTGTCGGGCAGGTCGGGCAGGTCAGGCAAATAAAGGCGCTGAGTCCGTTTCCAGATCAGGTGACGTGGACGATCTTCGCCGGCCAAGAACGGCGCAAAAAAAAGTAAGTACGTGCGCCAGCGCCGCGCCAACGTTGGGCAATCATCCAGGTGGCCCCAGCACAGCCAATTCGAACAAGCGAACAGGTCGATCAAACCATCAGTATTTTGCGGTAATCCAAGCCGGATCCACTGCTGCACATCGGCAACCGCGACGTGTAAAAAACCAGCAAGTGTGCGTACTGACATCGGCGCGTACGGATGACGCGCTCCAGGCCACAGCAATGGGCCCGCGACCATTAGCGCCCAGAACGAGGACCTTGGCCCTCCTCAAAACGATCGGTGGCCACGCCAACGTCTTCGGCCTCATCGTCCTCTGGCTCATCCAAGGGATGACGGCCCGCGCGCCATTTGCGCCACATATCAACCACGGCCATGCCTAATCCCAGCAATACATAAAGGCTGGTCAAAACCGCCAGGAACCAATACGGGAACGCCACCAACAGGCTGACCAACAGCATGCCGATGATGATAGTGCGAAAACCCAGACGGCCAAAAAGCGTGTTGCCGATGTGCGGGAAACGGATGGTCGACACCATCAGCAGAGCGGAAGAAAAGGTGAGCCCGATGATGATCCAGCGGAACGCATCAAGATTTTGCAGACCGGTGTATTTATATTTTTCACCAATCGTCAAACTGGGAATGAAATCTTGGTGGGGATGCAAGATCAGCCAAGCACACACCAAGGCCGCCGCGCCAGGCGATGGAAGCCCGCGAAAATAGGGCTTTGCTTCGTCACTGTGTTCGACGTTGTAACGCGCTAAACGAATCGCTGCCATGATCGGATACAGCACGGTGATAAACCACAGCAAGCGTTGACCGTGATCGAACACGCCCGGTTCACCCAAAACAAAACGATGCATCAGAATCGCTGGTGCCACGCCAAAGCTGACCACGTCGCTCAGCGAATCGAGTTCCGCACCGAATGGCCCGGCGGTGTTGGTCATGCGCGCGACTTTGCCATCGAACATGTCGCAGATCATCGCCAAAAAGACCATGAAGGCGCCAACCTCCAGCATGTTATGGGCGGCGCATAAAATAGCGGTGATGCCACACGCCAGATTACCCGCAGTTAATATGGTCGGCAGTACCGGCACGGTTTTGAGCCGCCGCAGGCGCTTGCGAATGGAAGTCAGACGTTCGCTCATGCGTGCTGCGCTGCGTTCATCACGGTAACTTTCCAGCGGTCACATGATTCAATTCAATGATCACGGTCTCACCACATTTGACGCGCTGGCCGATCTTCACTTTGACGGTGTGCGGATAGGTCAGCGGAACCCAGACCTCAGTACGGCTGCCAAACTTAATCATGCCGTAGAGTTCACCACGCGTCAGGCGATCACCGACGCCATGCGTACAAATAATGCGTCGCGCAATCAAACCGCTCAGCTGACGCACCAGCACTTTGAGCCCGCTCGCGATGTTATCCGGCGCGATGAGGCCAATGGTATTGGCCTCGTTTTCGTGACTCACATCGGGATGACGGGCGTCAAGAAACTTACCCGGAGTATATTTTGCATAAGCGATCTCACCGGCGATCGGTGAACGATTGACATGCACGTCGAATACCGAAAGAAAAATACCGATACGTAGCGCGCGGCCATGCAAGAACTCTGGTTCATCGACCTCGGTAATATCCGCCACCACGCCATCAGCAGGCGCGATTAAACAACGCTCGTGACCTTTGCGCGCTGGGGCATTCCGACTCTTTTTTGGGCGACGGTGGTTCTTGGCTGGGGTGTTTGGCTGTTGCCAGAAGGCATTCCCCGCTGGTGTGGCATCGCGGTCGCTGCGTTTGGTTGGTTGTTCACCTTGGCGTTCTTTCGCAATCCGCAGC
>JANMYZ010000534.1:0-2324 GCA_031382605.1 Planctomycetota bacterium
AGGTGAGCTCAGGGTGAATGGGCTGGTTGATGTCAGACGGAGAAGACGCCTGTTGAGCGAATGGACGAGGCGTGAAAACGGGAGACCAAGGACTTCCTTCGCTATTCAGTTTGAACAAGGGTGACGAACGACGAGTGGCACCAAACAAACTTTTCTCAATCCAGGTTTCAAAAACAACGACATCATGTGTTCCATCGGGGTTCAATTGGATGGCTGCGACCTGATGACTATCATGGAGAGGATGACGGTTCGGGCCACTGTTTCGGATATCAGGCTGTAGCAACCGCTGATGTTCAAACGTCGTCCGCGATCCACCCGGCCATACCACCGACACCCGCGACCGATTCCATGGATCCGTGGTCACATTGGCATCGCTGAAAACCACGGTTCCATCCGGCAAACTACGCGCCGAGCTCATCAACCACGCATCGTACCCCGCAGTGTGCATTTTTCCGTTCGCATCGACGGTAACGAACTCGGGATCGCCATATGGACTATTATACGCAGCGAATAATTTCCCATCAATCCATGCCGGTGCGCCAACGACGCCATTGATCGGGGTCAAGCGTTTCGCGTTGGTCAGCGGCTTGCTTTTCAATACGTCAACCGCGAGCAGCTCTTCTGTCATCAATGCCGCACGTGCTTCGTTAATTAAAGTCACATGATCTTTGTGCAGTATTTTCTTGGGGCCGCCATTGAACGCGAAAGCCCAGCGGTGTTGTTGGCGCTCAATCAATTGCCACATCGATGCGCGATCATCGACCGCGCCAGCCAGATAGCGCGTGTACGCCACGCCATAAATGTACGACCGCGCACCGAATGGCCATTCGTGGTAACTCAATCGCCAATCGCCAGCGGGCGGAATCATCCCTGCGGCAGCGTCCATGCGCCACACCATGTGGGTCATGCTATCGCGCCCGCGCCCGGCCCACACCGGGCTGGTCGCGTATTCGGTTTCCGCCCATTGCGCGCCGCCTTCGTGCCAGAACGACGGCATGGTCTGATGTGCGGGCGTCGACAAATAAGCGACCGCTAAACTGAGCGGATCGTTCGGCAGAATGCGTCCGAAAATATGCGACAGGGTGCGACGAAAAGCGTTCGGATCACGGTCATTGGAAATATGGTGCGCCAATTCATGAATCAGCGTGCGCTCAAATTCGTCATGTCCGGTGAAAATAAACGACGGCTGCAGTGATGGCGCCAACTGCACATTAATAATCGGCAACGGCGTGACGGTGGAAAAACCATTATGCGTGTCGAGGTCATCCGTGACCAACAACGTCAAGCGTCGCGGCGTATAACCCGCATCCTTTGACATCGTGGCATAAATCACCTCAGCCCGAGCAATGCGAGGCTTGAGCGCCTCCGCCACATCAGCAGGCACCAACGCATGCAGATGCGCCGTGTCGATCACCGCCAATCGCCCACCCGGAGCGATCAGCGCATCGCTCGCCACAGCGGTCACGGAAAGACAAGCAAGACCAGCAACCAACGGCAGGCGAAATGTGCGCATGGCGGAGTTGTAGGAATGTGTGCAGGCAAATGCCACCGCTCAGCCGCGATTGCAGGCGCTGCGTTCTTGTCGTGTTGCTCGTTCCGTTACGCGGAGCGCATTTTCCGTAGCCATTCGACCATTTTTTCGGTTGCCAATGATGGATGTTGGGGGCGATACATCAGGCGAATGGTGCGCGAGACTTTGAGGTCGCGCAGGTGACTTGATCCGAGTTCCAGGCCTTGCACGCAGCCGTCGGGAATGATGCCGAAGCCGAGGCCGGCGCGGACCATGGCTTTGATGACTTCGACGTTGGCGAGTTCCAAGACTGGCGTGAAGGGGAGTCCGGCTTTGGCGAAAGCTTGGTCGATTAAGGTGCGGACGGTCAGGCCTTTGGCGAAGGTGACAACGCGGCGTTTGGTTAAATCAGCCATCGATGTGGGGACGTCTTTCGCTGGCAGATTTGGTGGATGCACCACGACCAAAGGATTTTGAAATAAGCGTTCGCTAGTCAGTTTGGGGTGTTCGGTGGTGCCGACAGCGACATCGAGTTCGTCAGCGAGCAGCATGGCCATCAGTTGCGGACTTGATTGGCAGACGACTTTGACTTCGACGCGTGGATTGGCTTGGACGAATCCTGCAAGAATCGGCGGCAAGGTGTAAATGCCGATCGAATCCACCGTCCCAAGACGAACGACGCCAGCGACTTCACATTGGCGTGAGCGCACGCGTTCGGGCAAGGCGGCAAGCCCCGTCAGCAATTCGCGTGCGCCTTCGGCGAGGGTTTCTCCAGCTGGGGTTAAGCGTGCGCCTTGCGAGGTGCGCTCCACCA
>JANMYZ010000410.1:0-9111 GCA_031382605.1 Planctomycetota bacterium
CGTCGCGCGGAACCATGCTTCGGTGCTGTGCGGACTTGGTCCGACGGGAAGTTTGGTGATTTTATCACCGCAGAATATTCCCTGTCCTTCGCCAAAATGACGCGCGACACCGATCAGTCCAGCGGTCGCCGTGGTGCCGACATTCTTCGATTCCAAAGTTCCGACTTCATCTTTCACCGTGTCGTCCATGTGCCAGACACTCAGGAAAAAATTCGAAACATTAAATACCGCAGCACAAATCGATTATCTTTATGAGAAGGATTTTCCCCAATGCATTTTGATCTCTTGGCGCGCGTTGCCCTTGATGGTGGGGATGCGAACCCAAATGCTGGCACTGCCAGAGGCGGGGTTCCATTCCTCAATCTGAAAGGTGAGCGGTGCGCCATTGTCTGAAGTAAAACGGATATCTTCACCATTGGCCTTCGCCTGCTTGAAGTCGAAAAAGTCGTTATTCAAGCGTACCAACAAAGGAAATCCGTCCTCCGAAACAGAAGTCGGAAAATTCGCGCCGTCGGGTGTGGTGAGGATAAACAACGAACCGGAATGCGACCAGCCAGCGTACGATGCCGCGCCCTTCCCTGATGGATCCGCTGCCATGATGGGGCTGATTAAAGTAGGGCTGATTAAAAAAAGCGAACAGAGGCTGAGTAAGCCACCGAGAAAGGGAATACGCATGTGATAGACATCCTTAAGGGTGATGATCGACGAGAGATAACCGAGGGTGATCGAGGAGGACGAGAAAGCGAAAGCACGCAGGGACGCCAAACGGCCCTCTTATTTTTTCAACAACTCAATCATGGCTTTGCCCAGCGCATCGCCCACCAAAAAATACGTTTCCGCGTTGCCGAATTCATGGTGGCCGTGACTGACATTCGGTGAATCTTCCGCTTTACGAACGAAATCTGCAGTTTTGACGTAGCGCAGCGATTTCTTGAACTCTGGTTTGGCCGCAACCGCTGCCTGAGCTTGGCGAATGGCTAAAGCTTCTTTGGGAAGATCTTTGCTGTTCGTTTCCCAAGGGCCGGTGAATTCACCGATGATCACGGGAAGGTTGGGCGTATTTAACTCTTTACGGACATCGTTGATTAGGTTCACCAAGTTCTGTTCGTACTCAGGCACGGCTTTCGCATCGCAGAAATCATTCCAACCATGCCACCAGACAAATCCGGCTAATTCATAGCCACCTTCATCATAGGCGGGGAAGTCTTTTTTTATATTTGCCAGCCCTTCTCGGATGTCATGCACCATCTTGGTGTAGTAAGGCCCGACCTTACCGCCGGAGCTGGGCGAGCGGAAATCAACATTCAGACTCTTGCCGCCCCATGCCGTTTTAATGATCAGCACTTGATTCGTTAGATGATCGCCCACCACATGACCAAAGGGTAATTCCACACCAAAATGGTGTTCATCACCGTAGACCGAATATCCCAGAGCGAGCGGTCCAGCAAGCAGCGCAGCGTCTTCACGTTGATAGCGCACCCACACATCGTCGCGCACCGCCCATTTCCCATCAGCGTTTTTAAGCTGCTTAAAGAGCGGCGCTTTCACCGGATCGCGCATCAACATCGCCAACGTACCTTTGCCATCATTGTAGTCTGGCCCCTCGCCATCGACCACAGCTTGGCCTTCCATATTTGACTGCCCGGCAAGAATGAAAACCTTGATCGGACTTTTTCCGCTTGGGTTCACCGAGCTGTCAGAAGCTGCCGTTTCAGCGAACGCGGACAGTGACGAAGACAGCGACAGTGCCGCGCTGACGGCGACAACGAATAAGGCAGACATCATATTTTTCATGGCACGGTTTCTATCTGGTTGGTGGTTAAGCATGTGCGGAAGGCGAAGGCAGTAAAGATTTCAAGAGATACTTATGAGTACGTTGGCGTCGATATATCATAAAGACCATGGGGCGGACGAAAAGACTAAAGAAAAACAGAAGACGCGACGTGGTCCGCCCCCTGCATCGACTGGTTAGTGTCAGATGTATTATTCAAAAATTGTTCGCCTGTTCCGCGTAGTAGAGTGAACGATATTTACCAGTGTTTTCATAGCCTTTCCCCTTCAGCCACCTAACCATGTCGGACAATGTTATGGGACCGCGAACAACGCATACCCTACTGGATTCAATGTCACATTTAAGCTTTATCACCGACGTTTCATAAGATATCAAATCGACATGAAGTTTATCGCCGTCATCTGCAAGCGACCTATATTGATCGTATTCCAGCGGTGAGGGGAAGGATGGGATAAATACTTTTAGCATAAGCATTATACAGTAGGCACTATCATGGATTGAGAGCTTTCTTTGAGGACGACATTTCAGCGCTGGTTGAGCGCATGAACGCTGCGCTGAGAGCGTTTATTTCTTCGGACTTTCCGCCGCTACGCTGCGCAATTCGGGGTGAGTCTTGGCTGCCTCAATAAATGCGATGGCGTCTTCAACCGCTCTCACGCGTTTACCATTGAGATCCGGGCCATCTGGGTATTCCTTGCGGCGAACTTGTTCGTTAAAGATAGCGATCACTTCTTTCAGCTTTGGAAGCGCGTACTGTGCCGCTGATCCATAACTCATAACCGCTCTCATGATTTCCACCGTGCGGTTCTCACTACCGTGACCACCTTGTGTTTTCGCGAGGTCAATCCCTGCATCAATGCCTTCCTGGAAATGAAATTTCGCGAGAGCCTTGAATCCGCCCATGCGAATCTCATTGCCAAACATGGTGTCGGCTGGGGCGCGGACCTTGACCGCAGCCAAAACATCAGGGGCAATGGCCTTCATGTCTTCAAGGGTGAGTTTTTGCTCGAAGTAATTCCGCAATGTCGCGCGCGCCATACCATCGGCATTCCTTGAAATAACGCGAATCGCTGCGTAGACCAATTGGGCATCGACCGTCTTAAGTGCGTCCGTCAATCCTCCGGCGAATATCGCCGATGCCAATTGACCATGCGCCAGTTGAATGGGATCGGCCCAGACGACGGGCTGCAACGGCTCGGCGGTTTCGACCAACGCTTTGAGAATATCGGGGAGAGCTGATTTCGCATTTCCGCCCATGCGCTGAATTGCTTGCGCCGCCTTATAACGCAGCCAACGATCTTCGTGACTGAGCAATCGCACAAACACGGGCAAGGCTTCTTGGCTTTGCAGATAACCGAGCGTTTCGCACGCGCCCTGACGGGCGTTTGCGTCTGTTCCCTCAGCCATGGCAAGTAACTCAGGGATCATTTTTTTTGCTTCTGGGCGTTTACATAATTCCTCTGCTGCCCAGCTACGAACAATCGGCGACCAGTCGCTGAAGGCCGCCACTAATTCGGTCGCACTCTTCCGTTTGCGCTCCAGATCGAAACGTCCGGATGCAATCGCTTCCGGTACTTCATTTTTACTCAGCCAGTTGGTCGTGCTCGAACCTTTTCCGGTGATAAATAATTTTTGTAACGGCAGCGAATACGTCAGGACGTAGGTCGCATTTGGACTCAGTCCATTGTAGCTGCTTTTACCGTAATAAGTATTGTCCTCGGTCTTGCCGGGTCCGTATTGTTCACGGCCATCATAGGTGAACGATCCATCAGAACGGCGAACTAAATCAAGATGCCAGGACGACTCCTTGATGAATGCCGCAGCGGCATCCGGACCACCAACGTTGGCTCCAAGGGCGCTCCACAAGTAACTGAAACCTTGTCCCGTGTGTCCGCTCTCTCTGTTGCGATAGCCAGCAACTGACATTTTTGCAAAAAACTGCGCTTCATTCCGATAATTGCCTTGAGCCAAAAACATCACGGCGGCCATTGAGCCCTTGCCATTGTTTTCATGAGACGGCCAGGGCTCGTGTTCACCGTAAGGAATGGAGCCTTTGTTCACGAAGTAGCCAAAAAAACCAGCGGCGCGAACGATGGCTGGTTCAAGTTCGGGATCTTTAACCCCGCATTTGCGGCCCATCGCGATCGCCAAATTTCCGACCAACCCCGCTGCGTTTACTGGTCCATATGGCGGGATCGAACCATGCAGCTTTCCATCTGCCGTAAGGCCAGAAACACCATGTCCGATGGTGCCATACATACTCTGGCCTTTGGCCATCGTGACCGTGAACTCTTTGATGGCGGGCAAAACGTCTTGGTCTTGAGTGAGTAGATAATATTCACTCAGGAAAAGATTTTTATAACCCCATTCCCAAATCGTCATTCCATCTTTTAGTTCAAGCTTGAGCGAGGCGGGTCCAATTTTATGAGCATATTCGCGCAGACGAGGCAAGTATTCTAGATTTCCACTCGCCATCAGTGCCAAGCCGTTAATCGCGCCATGCCAGTTTTCGTCCAGCGGTTCTTGCTCCAGCGCCTTGCACGCTTCTTCCAAGATGCGCTTCGATTTCGCGCAGTCATACGGAGCCGTCGCGCTGTACGTTCCCATCACACGCAATTTCAAGGTGACGGTCGCGGTATCGCCCGAACGCCAACGCAGTAATTTGAGATTCCCTTGATTGACGTCTTGTTCGGCTTCTTGAATCGCCACAGCGATGCTCTTGCGAGCGTCATCGCTAAATGGTTTATCACCCACGCCCAAGATCACGTCATTGACCTGAAGCACGCCATCGGCTGGCGACTTGGCGCCGACGTGCGTGACCAGGATTTGCCGACTGGTCTGGGTCGTTCGTCCTTGCAGGCCATCAAAATGACTAACTGGCTGACTAAAAATCCATCCGCGAAGGCCCGTCGCACCCAGGTTGTATGTGCCGTCGCGGTCAACGCCTTCGGTTTCGCCTTTGGTCATATCGGGCATTTTTTCGGCACTCCACGTTGGGGCGCTCATCAAGCCAACGAGCGCCATAACAAGGAAGCCAACACGAATGCGCGAAGTAAGATTATTCATAGTTTGTTTGTTTACCGTGTAGTGATTGAGGTTGAGTAAGATGGGAGAGCTTGAAGTGGATGATCGATCAACGAAATCATGGTGAACGAGCGCGGGCAACACTTTGGCAACCCATTTCCGCCGGCTGGCGTCATCCATAGTTGCTTTTTGGCGAGAAATAAAGTCCACACATTGGGCAGGGAAGTTATTTTTTGGGCTCGCGTATCGCCGCAACTAATAAATTGGTAAGACTTTATGTTTGGCATAGCGCGGGGCGAAGCAGTACCCCGCTCGCCATGTGTCGTTCTTGACAAAATGGTGTTCTTTTGAGACGCCTTGTCAAAAGAGGCACCGAACTTTGTGGCGGAAATTTTGATTTCTACCGAGGTTTTAGGTCCAGACGAGGGGAAGACCCTACGGCAGGGCCGATAGGGTCTCACCTTTGGTGTCCTCAATGCGGTCAGCGATACCAACGGTTGTCGGCAATCAATTCCGCCACCCCAGGCGCTACCAGCTCACGAATACTTTCTCCGCGCTGAAGCCGTTCGCGGATCATTGAACTGGATATTTGCGGCAGCGCTGCGGGATGATCGTCATAGCCTCGGCGGGGCACCGGAATGACGTCGATGAGTTTGACGAGTTCGGCTCCACGGTGCCAGTTGAGCAGATCGCGCGCGGTGTCAGTGCCGCCGAGCAGCAGCCAGCGATAATCGGGGTGAGCGCGGCGTAGATTTTCAATCAGATCGAAGGTGAAGCCATCAGAGTTACGTTGTTCGTCGTCGCGGAGGCGAACAAAATCCAGGCCAGCAAAGGCGGCTTGGCATAACTGCCAGCGTTGTTCCCACGGTGAAATGGGTTTGGCGTAGGCATGACGAGCGACCGGTAAAACCCACACTTCATCAATCTGAGCGACGATGCGAGCATAACACGCCGCGAGGACGTGGCCCAGGTGCGGTGGATCGAACGAACCGCCAAAAAGAGCGATGCGTTTTCCGTTCATCTTAAAACCTGGAGTTGGATTCAAACTTCCACCGTTAAGGCGCTAAGACGCAAAGAAAAAGCAAGAGGCTGGGAATATTACTAGCGTAAATGAGGCCTTCACCAAGCAGGCCATTTCTTTCTTCGTTGAAAGTCCTTTGCGCTCTTTGCGCCTTGGCGGTAAATTGGTTCCCAACGGTGCTGTTTGGGTTCATGGGTGATCGCGCTACCGAAAAACCTATTCGCTCTCAGCGCGTGACTTGAGCACCGCCATGAACGCTTCTTGTGGCACTTCGACGTTGCCGATCATCTTCATGCGCTTTTTGCCCTCTTTTTGCTTTTCGAGGAGTTTGCGCTTCCGCGACACGTCGCCGCCGTAGCACTTCGCGGTGACGTTCTTGCCGATGCTCTTAATCGTTTCGCGGGCGACCACGCGGCTGCCGATGGTGGCTTGCAAGGCGACCTCAAAGAGGTGTTTGGGAATTTCTTCTTTGAGGGCTTTGATGATCTGTCGACCACGGTATTCGGAGTTGGTCTTGTGGCAGATAAAGGCCAGCGCGTCGCAAGGATTGTTGTGTACCAGAATATCGACGCGCACCAGGTCGGCGACTTGATAGCCGGAGAATTCGTAATCCATAGTGCCGTAGCCTTGGGTCACGCTCTTCAGTTTGTCGAAGAGATCGTAGATCACTTCGGCGAGTGGCATTTTGTAGGTCAGCACGCAGCGCGTGGTACCGAGGTATTCTTGCTTAAGGAATTCACCACGACGATCGCTGACCAGTGACATCACGGAGCCGATTTTATCCGACGGCAGCATGAAGTGGATGGTCACCAACGGTTCTTCGATCGATTCATAACCATCGCGCGGCAATTCACCTGGCGTGGTGATTTCGATCGAACGCGGAATCACCGAGCCGTCTTTTTCAAAGAGCGGCGCGGCGGTGGCGGCGCGCAGATTGACCACATACGTCACGGTTGGTGCGGTCTGCACCATGTCGAGATCGAATTCACGCTCCAAGCGTTCCTGGCAGATTTCCATGTGCAACATGCCAAGAAAGCCACAGCGGAATCCATGTCCAAGGGCGCCGCCCGATTCAGGCGACCAGCGGAATGACGCATCGTTGAGCGAAAATTTCTCCACCGCTTCGCGCAGCTGATCGTAGGTCGTTTCACCGGATGGATACAGCCCGCAATACACCATCGGCTTCATTTCACGGAAACCCGCGAGCGGCTCAGCCTGGTTGTCTTCCAGGGTGATGGTATCGCCGACCTTGACGTCGGTCAGCGCCTTGATCGCAGCGCAGATGTAACCGACCTCGCCAGCCTCCAAGCCGTCATCGGCTGCGGTCATACGTGGCTTTAAGCGGCCGATTTCGCTGATTTCATAGGTTTTACCCGAGCGAATCAGACGAATCTTGTCGCCCTTTTTCAGTCGGCCATTCTTGACCCGCGCATACAAAATAATGCCACGGTAGTCGTCGTAGATCGCGTCGAAGATCAGCGCCTGGGTCGGCGCGGCGCGATCACCGACGGGTGACGGTATGCGCTCGACCACGGCGGTGAGGATTTCTTGAATGCCGATGCCTTGCTTGGCGCTGGCGCGAATGGCGAAGGTTGCGTCGAGCGCGAGTGATTCTTCGATCTCAGCGCACACGCGGTCGGGCTGCGCACTTGGCAGATCAATTTTGTTGAGCGTCGGGATGACCGCCAGATTCAGTTCGCACGACAGCAAATAATTCGCCACCGTCTGCGCTTGCACGCCTTGCGACGCGTCGACCACCAGCAGGCAGCCTTCGCACGCCTGCAATGAACGCGACACTTCGTAACTAAAATCCACATGCCCTGGCGTGTCGATTAAATTCAGCTGATACGTCAGTCCGTCTTTGTGCAGATACGACAGGCTGACGGCTTTGGCTTTGATGGTGATGCCGCGCTCGCGCTCCAAGTCCATGCTGTCGAGAACTTCCAGCTCTTTGTCCTCCTTCGCCTTCATCGCCCCGGTGGCTTGGAGCAAGCGCTCCGCCAGAGTTGATTTGCCGTGATCGATGTGAGCGATGATGCAAAAGTTACGGATGAGGTGTTGAGGGTGCGGCATGGGAGGGGCGAGAGCCTAGGTTCGACCCTCATAAGGCAATGCAGACCTGCCTGAGGTCCCTTTATGTGCGTATCGTCAACCTTCAGGGGCGTGATCAGCAATCAGATTGATGTCTGGTTAGAGAGCATTGGGTCGCTCTTTATCAGCGTTAATTTCAATACGGGGAGATTTCTGGTTACCATTTGGCTCGGTCAACGTTTCACAGGGTAAGAAATGGCGGATTCAACCAATCACGCCAGGAGAGACCACTCATGAATCATCAGCAGCAGAATAAAAACGAACGGATTTCTAAGACATTGTCGACATGTGCGCTGTCGTTGGTGATGATGGGGATGTGCGCTGGACGGCTCATGGCTGCTGATGTGCCGCCGCCGGTTAAAGTGGAGGCGTTTAAAGAAGCTATCGTTAGCGACAATTTCGTCCCCAGCGATGGTCAGCCAGAGGCTCCCTTTTTCGTGAGGCATAAAGACGGGGTATGGAAATTCGTCGTTGTCAGGGGCGTCCAGCAATTATACGAAGATCGAGGTAAGACATGGTGTTACAGATGCGATTTTATTGAAGTGACAGCTCCTAAGCCCAGTAATTTTTATCGTGATCGCTTTGATAGGAGCTTTTATTCTAGGCCGTTACGAGGGATTGATCGACGAAGTCATGATGATCGTGATGACAATGCGGCAGCAAGGAGACAAATAAATACAAGGAAGCACAAAGTTGGATCCGGCTCGTTTAGTGCGGATCAGGAGCGTCGTATCGATGCGACTATTAATTATATGGAAGAGAGCGCTAAAGCATCATTCATGAATTTTTTCGTTAACTATTTCCTGGAAATAAGTCTAGACTTTAAAGGTGGCAAAGAAGGTGTTCTCTTAGCCGAAGCAGCACGCGCCCTTGAAGATGCGTATTCACGGCAAATGCCGAAAACGCTCAAAGGCATTCTGGCTGATCAGTTGTACATAAAGGTAATTGAAAACGTCGACCAGCCACGGATGAGCGCATTCAAATGTGCGGAATCTTCACTATATGAGGTGGGTGTAAATTATTTAAATAGAGGTAGGGACGGCAATAATTCGCTGTTCAATTGTAATTACGATGAGGGATTAAAGCCGCTAGACAACAAGTCTGGGGATAGCTTGTTGTTGAGTTCAAATGTAGTTTCCTCTGGAGCAAAAGTCACGGAATTCTTCAACATCGGCGACATTCC
>JANMYZ010000697.1:0-4105 GCA_031382605.1 Planctomycetota bacterium
ACCGTCCGTAGCGGAGAAATCGTCACGCTGATCGGTTGCAATGGCGCGGGGAAAACCACCACGTTATTGTGCTGCTCTGGCATTGTTCGGGTCTCTGGTGGAGCCATTCGCTTCAAAGGCGAAGCGATTCACGAACAACCAGCGCACCTGATCGTCCGTCGTGGATTAGCCCAAGTCCCCGAGGGCCGGAAAATATTTCCTCGCCTGACGGTGGTGGAAAATCTCCGCCTCGGAGCTTTCACCCGCGACGATCCGCGCGAGATCGCTGACGGCATCGACCACGCGTTTAGCCTCTTCCCGATTCTGGCGGAGCGTCGTCATCAAACCGGCGGCACCTTATCTGGCGGCGAACAACAGATGCTGGCCATCGGTCGCGCCTTGATGTCGAAACCACAGGTTTTACTGATGGATGAACCCTCCATGGGCGTCGCCCCGCTCTTAGTGCTGAAAATATTCGACACCATTCGCACGCTGAATCGCGCAGGACTCGCCGTGCTCTTGGTCGAGCAGAACGCGCGTCTTGCCTTGAAGATCGCCCACCGCGGCTACGTCATCGAAACCGGCCGCATCGTTATGGAAGACGCCGCCGAAAAGTTGCTTGCTGATCCGAAAGTGCAGGAGGCGTACCTAGGTGAATAAGATGTCCCATGTCCGATGTCCGATGTCCGATGTCGTATTGAACGGACGGCGCTGGCGCGGTCAGCACTTCCGTGGTCCAAACCAAACTACATCCCACAAGACATCGGACATTGGACATCGGACATACGAAGGACATCGGACATATTATGACCCTCTTTAAACCGTGCATCGACCTCCATGACGGCCAGGTGAAACAAATTGTCGGCGGCAGCCTGAACGATTCGGGCGCTGGCCTGAAGACAAACTTTGTTGCTAGTCAGCCGTCAGAGTTTTTTGCCAGCACCTATCGCGACGATCGCTTGGAAGGTGGCCACGTCATTAAGCTTGGTCCAGGTAACGATGACGCGGCCAAACGCGCGCTCGCGGCGTGGCCGGATCACCTGCATATTGGCGGCGGTATTGATATCGATTCAGCGCAGGGCTGGATTGAAGCTGGCGCCAGCAAAGTCATCGTCACCAGTTGGTTATTTCCCAATGGCGTCTACGCACCAGAGCGTTTGCAGGCACTCAGCAATCGTATCAGTCGCGCGCGTCTGGTGGTCGATCTGAGCTGTCGTCGACGCGACAACCGCTGGTTTGTCGCCATTAACCGCTGGCAAACCATCACCACTTTCGAACTCAGCGAAGCGACGCTGCAGGCGTTATCGCAGTCATGCAGCGAATTTTTAATCCACGCCGCCGATGTCGAAGGCCTCTGCCACGGCATCGATCAAGAATTAGTCACCGCGCTCGGTGCATGGTCGCCCATTCCGTGCGTCTACGCTGGCGGAGGAAAATCGATCGAAGATTTATTGCTCGTCGACCGTCTCAGTCATGGCCGCGTCGACCTGACCTACGGCAGCGCCTTGGATCTTTTCGGCGGCACGCAGGTGAAATACGCCGACTGCGTCGCCTGGAATCGCGCACAAGAGCAACATCGACGCTGATGATTTAGCCTGATTTTGCTCAGCCAAATAAAAACGGATTCCTCATCATTCGTGGCAGAAACGTTCCCAGAGAAACGGATGAACCGCGTTCTCGCGTGTTCTCCCGTGATCTCGCGTCCCAGCGGGACGCCACGAAAATAGCCCGGCACTTTAGTGCCGGGAATAACGTTAGTGATAACCTCAGTCCCGTAGGGACGACTGAAACGCCGGAAGTTTCAGTCGTCCCTACGGGACTGTGCAAAAAACGCGATTTTCCCAGGCACTGAAGTGCCTGGCTATTATCGGGCTACCCCTACCGGGGCGCGGACCTCGAAACACCCAATACACATTTTCTACGCCGCCAAAATTTACGGCGCCTCAGGATTCGGCATCTGGTCTATCGGCCCGCTGTTTCGACCTGCGGCAGCTGACCATTCCCTCCGTCGCATTACGACTACGCTGCGCCCCACCATGATCGCCACCGCTACGCCGACGACGCCTGCTGAATTCATTGCTGCTATCACCGAATTGAAGCGGTCGATGAATGCGGTGATTCTTGGCCACTACTACCAAGCGGATGAGATTCAGGATATTGCTGATTTTATCGGCGATTCCTTGCAACTCGCGCGCCAGGCAGCCACCACCAAGGCTGAGGTCATCGTGTTCTGCGGCGTGCACTTTATGGCGGAAACGGCGAAGATATTGAATCCGCACAAGCAAGTGCTGCTGCCAGATCTTGCGGCCGGATGTTCGCTGTCGGATTCTTGCCCAGCGGATCGCTTTAAAGCATTCATTGATCGTCACCCTGGTCATGTGGTGGTGACCTATGTCAATTCATCCGCTGCCGTGAAGGCGCTGAGCGATTACTGCGTGACCTCGTCGAATGCCTGCGCGGTGGTCAACGCCATCGGCAAAGACCAGCCGATTATCTTTGCGCCCGATCAATTTCTTGGTGATTGGGTGAGCCGCGAAACCGGACGTGAATTGGTGTTGTGGCAAGGCTCATGCGAAGTGCATGAAAATTTCAGTCAGCAAGCTTTGATCGATCAACAGCAAGAATATCCCGAAGCGCTGACGCTGGTGCATCCGGAATGCCCGCTGCCGATTCGCGCGCTGGCTGATGTGGTTGGCAGCACCAGTCAGCTGCTTGGTGCGGTAAAAAACGGTGATCCACGCGGAACCTATATCGTGGTGACCGAACCGGGCATCATTCACCAAATGCGAAAAGCCGCACCACGAGCGACGTTTCTGATGGCGCCAGCAGCGGTCGGCGGCACACAGCAAGGTTCATGCACCCACTGCAACACCTGCCCGCACATGCGCCGCAATACCTTGGAAAAACTCTACTGGTGCATGCGCAATCGTGCACCGGAATTGAAACTTGATCCAGCGCTCATCGAACGAGCACGTTTGCCGATTGAGCGCATGATCGCCATTGGGTAACCGCGAAAGAATGCGCCTAAAAACCGCGATGGATAGAACCCAGCCCAGCGGAGCCGGAACCAAAGCGAAAGCAAAGATTGGAGAATTACTCACCACAGAGGGCACAGAGGGCACAGAGGAAGACCGTATGATTTTCCTCTGTGTCCTCTGTGCCCTCTGTGGTTTAGCACTTCTCATGCTCCCTTCTTTATTGTCGGTGTCGCAAATTCTCCGGATGGCACGGAGAATTTGAACCTTAGTGCTACAGAGAACCAGAGAACCAGAGCAGAGTCTTTGATGCAAAATATCCCGTGACTGATCAGTCCGAATCCTAGCGCAAACCTGAACGGTAAAGTCGACTCGGCAGGCGCAGGCGACGTGTTTCCTCGGAACCAGCAAGCACGCCGAGCGGTGCGCCTTCAGTGGTCGCCACCAGGCAATCGGATGCGCCAGGAAGATCCATGCTGTCGCCTGCCCACAGGCGCAAAGCCACGTCATGATCAACTTTTAGCGCGGGTGCGCCGCGTTCGATGAGCGCCTGCGCCGCCCACGGTTCTAACGCGCCGTCGTCGCCATGGGCCAGCACCAAACCACGCGCTTCTGAGGGTAATGCGCACGATGCGGCCTGCGTGCTGGCAATGAATCGCGTGCGGCCATTGCTCCAACAACGCAGCGGCGATTGCGCCAGCCAGCGCGCGAGAAGTGGATCCGTATGTGGCTCACGGCCGCGCAAAGAGTCGAACGTCGGCGCATCGTCGGGAGCGCGCAATCGACAGGCAAAGAATGGCTCAGCGCCCTGACGTTGCGGCCACAAACGCACGGCTCCAAGCCCGACGAGGTCGGCGTCACAACCGGGCAACATCGTCGCCTCAACACGCCACGTCGGATGAGCCTGCAAGAATTGCTGAATCACCGTTTCGTTTTCTGCCACGTAAGGCGTGCAGGTACTGTAGACCAGTCGCCCGCCGCCACGCACCAAGCGCGCGGCCTCATTCAGCAACGCCAATTGACGTTCGGCCATGCGTGCGACTTGTTTTGCGGAACGCGATTCATGACCGCTACAGGGAGCGTCGACCAGAACGCCATCAGCAACATGCGGATGACGCTCGGCCAAGATGTGAACGGCCATCGGTGTCACG
>JANMYZ010000001.1:0-2139 GCA_031382605.1 Planctomycetota bacterium
CGCATTGACGGAACCAACGCCCTGTTGCTGCAACGTCACGATGCGCGTTTGCGCGCGTCTTTGGCGTTGTTGCTGAAGGGATCGCTTGAGGCCTTGGAGCTATCGGGCAAAGCGGTGGTGACCAATGCGCTGTTCAGTCCTGATCTGAGTGTGTGGCAAAGTCATGGCGGAGGCGGTGGTGGTCGCATGGTGCCGTTCGAATTCCTCAATCCGCCATTATCAACCATGCGTTTCGACGTTGCGGTAAGCAGCGCTTTCAACGACGCAAATGATGGCGTTCGCTTAGCCACCACGCTGGTCCGCGCGGACGCCGATCTGGATTTGCATCTGCGTGGAAATGGCGCTGCACCAGAACTCAGCGGTCGAGTGACGGTGCGTAAAGGAAAAATTTTCTTACCGTTTAGTACGCTGAATATGACCAATGGTGAAGTCTTGTTTCCGGAAGGCGACCCCTTCCACCCACGGGTAAACGCCATCGCCAACGCGCAGGTACGGCGGTACGCCTTGACCTTGCAGGTCGATGGTCCGCTCGCCGATCCACAAGTGCGCGCCAGCGGCGATGGACTTGATCAACGGGATGCGCTGCTTTTGTTGACCACCGGCTCGACCAGCAGCGAATTAACCGATGAAAATGGTCAGCGCGCGGTGCTCGGACGGCTGGGCGGTTGGCTCGGTTTAGAAGCGTGGCGCCTGGTTGATGGCCCCGCCGATCCTGACACCGCACCTGGAATCCTTGACCGCATGACCGTCGACTTTGGCCGTAAAATCAGCGAGTCCGGCAAAGAGACCATTGATGCCCAGGTAGAAATAACCCAGCCAGAAGAGCGCCCCTCATTATTGCTCTACGGCGAACGCGATCGCTGGGACGAATACAACGCCGGAATCATTCTGCGCTTCCGCTGGGGCGGTGACGAATGAATGAAATGAGAAGTGGCAGTCTGGCGTTGTCTTTGTTCGGCTTGATAGGAGTGCTTTTTTTGGTGGTCGGCTGCAATTCCCAGGCGCGCATCAGCGGCACGCAGCAGGTGTCGACAGCGCAACTGGAAGAGGCCGCTCGTCGTCCGTTGGTGAGTTGGCAAGAACAGCAGCGTAGCGCTGATTTGGTCGATGCGGCTGCCGCGATGCGTGATCGTCTCGATTCGTTGGGCTATGTCTGGGCGGTGGTCGATGGGCTCCCGCCGGAGGCCGCTGACGAACCGGCATTGCCGCGATTTACCGTCAACGAAGGCCCACGTGTGAAAGTGGGCGACATCACCTGGAGCGGCGACTTGGCTTTGCCGCACGAAGCGTTGACGGAACTGGCTGGCTTTGGCGCCTGGCTGACCACGGCGGACATTGATGAAGCCCCCAGGCGGGTAACGCGCGGATTGCGCAAAGCCGGACATCTTTTGGCGACGGTTGCCCCGGCGCAGTTACAGTGGAATGCCACTCGCGATGTGGCGCAGCTGCAACTGACGGTCACCGCCGGGCCACGTTTCAAAGTTGCGGAAGAAAAAATAGAAATGACCGGTGAGCAGAGTCTGCGGCCGCAATTAGTCGCCTTGTTGGACGTTCCAGGAACCATTGGTCATCCGCGTTTGGCGAGCGAGGTCGCCGCACGCATGCGCGGTTTTTTGTTCAATCACGGATACCGTCAGGCGACGGTCGAAAGCGCCACGCAATTAGACGCCACGCAGTCGACCATGGTGGTCATGGTGGTGATCAATACCGGTACGCGACAGACCGTGAGCGGCATCAGCATCGTTGGTGGTCGGCGCACTAGCCGGGCATTTATTGAGCGTGAAATGCGCGACCTTGCTCCAGGGCAACCGCTGTCACAAGCGGCGCTTGATCACGCGATATCTGCGCTCGCCTTGACCGGACTCTATCGACGAGTGCAGAGCGAGGTCATTCCTGGGCCACCAGCAGCGGATGGCAGCGTGCCGACCGAAGTGCGTTTGTTGCTCAAAGAAAACCCCACTCAGCGCGTGGATTTGTCAGTGGGTTACGGCAGCTATGAACAATTGCGCGGTGGGGTGGAGTACGTTGACGAGCATTTGTTTGGTCGCGGTTTACGCTTCAACACCGGAGTCGATACGAGTCTGAAGGGCTGGGGCTACGACGCTGGAATTCAAGATCCGTATCTGCTGGGCCCCGGTC
>JANMYZ010000003.1:0-2996 GCA_031382605.1 Planctomycetota bacterium
CTCCCTGGCCAACCGCTTTTTAAGGAGCAACGTTGACGGCTGACTTGCGCCACGTCATCAGCTGAGCGACTCCCTCTGGCGGTTTTCCGCTACCGTCTTCGCTGCCTTGTAAACTGACGATAAACGCGGCGAGCGCATGAAAATCGTTGGGCTTCAACTTTGCTTTCCATGCCAGCATTCCTTTATCCGGATTGCCGTTAGCGATGCTCTCACTGATATTCGTCACATCAGAACCTTTGAGCCAGTGATCGTCACGTAAGTTTGGACCCGTAATACCCTGACCAGCGGTTCCATGGCACAGCGTGCAATTGCCGAGAAACAACGCGCGGCCATTTGCGATCATCACGGGATCAAGCGCCATGGTACGCAGAGCGTTTTCGCTAGTGGCCTCACGATACGCCGCCGTGGTTGGCGCAGAACCCTGATGATGGAGCGCCTGCCACATCAGCGCCAACGCAGCGGCCCCAGCGACCAAGCCGGTGATCCATGGAACCAGGGAACGTGGGGGAATCATCTGATCGCTCATCTCATCGCCTCAGCTCAAGCGAAGTGCTCATTTGATGAGGGGCTTTTGTCATGGACGGCCGGCAATGCTGAGTTTGGAAAGCAAAGCGCCAAGGGACTTTTTTCGCCGCTTCTTCATTCGCTGTTGATCCCTGTGACGATCACGCTTCCAGAGACATGCGAAAAGGCAGGACTGAATAAGAGAAACGGAGGAACGGAGGAAGGCAAAAGACATGAGGGCTTTTCGCTGATAATCACCGACACCTGATGATTTCCTCTCCCTCCGTTCCTCCGTTTCTCTTGTTCAATAACGTTTCCTGCCTTTGTTGGATTTCCACCACAGAAATCGAGAACCCGTTTCCCTTCACGGTCGCCGAGTGCCCATGGAGACAAAGGCCACGCCGCCAAAGACACGTCTTTTTGCCATTGCGCCAACCGCCGATGGCCAGCAAATTCCCCGCCCCACCGCAGGACCCTGCCATGCAAATCGACAAGAACTCCGTCGTTTCCTTTCACTACACCGTTGCCACCACGGAAGGTGAACCGGTCGACAAAAGCCAGGCCGGCGAACCGTTGGTCTACCTCCACGGTCATGGCCAGATCGTCCCAGGTTTGGAAGCCGTCATGCGCGGCAAAACCGCTGGCACGAAATTCAGCGCCACCGTCACGCCGAAAGAAGCCTACGGCGAACACGATCCAGAATTAGATCTGCAAGTTCCGCTCGAAGTTTTCCCACCCAATGTTCGCCCGCAAATTATTCCAGGCTTCCGCTTCAGCGCCGAACATCCAACCTTGCAAGGCAACGAAGTGACTTTCGTCGTCCACCAAGTCGAAAATGAACACGCGTTCGTCAGCGGCAACCATCCTCTAGCTGGCAAAAGTCTGACGTTCGATGTCGACGTGGTTGAAGTCCGCGCAGCAACGCATGAAGAACTTTCCCACGGTCACGCCCATGGTCCCGGCGGTCACCACCATCATTGATGGTGAGAATTGCAGCTAAAAACCAATTTACCGCAAAGCCGCAAAGAACGCCAAGAAATTCCAGCAAGAAAAAGACGTTTCCTTAAGCAAAGCTCCTAATCTTCTGCTTCTAGCCCTTTGCCTTTTTCTTAGCGTCTTAGCGGTGGAAGTTTTTTATAAAAACCGCCTTACTGCCGTGGACGCCCTCGGGCCACGGCAGGTGCGCTCATTGGGTCATCGGGCCACGAATGTTTTGGGTAACGTGAACGCAGATCTTTGCGCACCTGCGGATACGTATTGGTCCAGAAACTCGCGAGATCGGTGGTAATTTGCTCTGGGCGATAATTCGGTCCCAGCAGATGCAGCAACACCGGAATGCGCGTTTCGGCGATGCGTGGCGTTTCTGCTAGGCCGAACAATTCCTGCAAGCGCACCGCTAAAACTGGGCCACGAGTGACGTTGGCATCGGCGTAATCCAAACGAATGCGATTTCCGGTCGGCACGAGCACATGACTCGGTGCCATCGCTTCAATGCGTTGCGCTAGATGAAAATCAAATCGTCCGGTCAGCCAGGGCAATTTTGGTTTCGCCGCGACTTCTGCGCGTGAACGACAGCCAGCGCACAGATCGGTAATAATCGCACGCAGGTCGTCGTCGGTGATGGCTGGCAACGACAACTCGGGACAAGCTTGAGCGAGCCAGCGATACCGCATCAGCCAACCGCCGGCTTCTTCATCGTCGTTGAATAGTTTAATCGCGTCGGGCGTTAAGTGTTCGGCCAAAGCGCGCGACACAGCGGACGCATCTGGTTGCGAGCCATCTTTGGCCATGCGTAAACACAGATCGCGATAATACCAACCGATCAGCGCATCGATTTGCTGACGTTGATGATTCCACGTCAGTTGTTCACGACGAACGATACTGCCTGGAAAAACTGCGGTAATGATCGCTTCATTCAATTCTGCGGCTTGACGCACCAAGGTGGTCTGGCCGTTGGCGCTGCGGCCTGACAAGCCCTGAACGCTGTAGGCGAGAAATAAATCCGGACGCAGCGTTCCTGGCTTGGTCGCTAAGCCGCTGGCGCGTTCGATTTCTACCGCGACTCCGCCAACGAGCATGCCACGATTTTGATCTGGTGCCGCACGACGGCCAACCCGATCGGGATACGCGGCCAGCAATAAACGAATAATCGCTTCGCTGGTTGCTGAAGGCTGCGGCTTGGCTGATTCTGGACCGCGTAATTCTTTTGGCAGCGCACGGAATAATTCATCGCGCACCCGCGCCGCTTCGCGTGCAGCATGCGCGTCAATGCCTTGCGTGCGCAGATCACCGCGAAAACCGCGTGCTTCCGCTTCGGCGAACGCATCCAGTCGATCCAGCGCGTCGGTCGGCGACGGATCCGCAATCGGCGCATCACGGCGTGAGCCCTGCCGTGGCAAACGAATATCGCGTTCACCAACTAACGCGGCGAGCGTGCAGCCCAAACGCGGATCACCGGCCTGCGCCGCATCCAGCAACAAGCGCGCAAGACG
>JANMYZ010000020.1:0-2654 GCA_031382605.1 Planctomycetota bacterium
CTCTCCTCAGCGCCACGGTAGAACGATGCCCAATGCGACCACTCTGATCGAATCCCTGCTGCTGCCGAGCCTGAACGGCCTTTCGGCAGTGAATCCAGCCGCAGCGGCGGAGCGGCGTCAACGGATGGCCAACGATCCGACGACATTCGTTCGTGGGAGTCTTATTTTGCACGTCGCGTGGCTGGCTGCGCATCCCCTCGCCAAGGCACCGTGGGTGTGGTCGATCGGTGATGCGCACCAAGGCAACTTCGCCACCCTCGCGACAGGAGCGCTCAACCGCGCGGGGATCAGTCCGGTGACCTACGGAATCGCCGATGTCGACGATGAACATCCGGCGCCGTGGCATTGGGATGTCGTGCGCTTGCTCGCCAGCATGGCGGTCGCTCTGCCGACGCTCAAAAACAAAGAATTTATCGCCCTCGCCCACGGCTGCATCGCTGATTATGCGCGGGTGATGAAAGCCGCGACGATTGACGACGAACACGCCGAACGCCTGGATTTTCACGGCTTACCAGAGGCACTCAAAGCAGTGATCGAAAGCGATAGCGATGAGCACACGCTTGAAAAATACCGCGCCAAACTCATCGATGGGAAGCAGCTGCGGGCGAGTTCGGCGTGCGTCACCGATGCCGCAGCGCGCGCGTTGTTCATACCGGCGATAGAAGCCGCACTTCAAGCACGCGCACCGAGCAAAAAATGTCAGGTGCTGGATCTTGCTCAGCGCACCAGCAGCGGCGGATTGGCGTCGCTTGGTCGTCGACGCTGGTGGGTGCTCGCTCGCGAACGCAACCGCGATGGCGATTGGGTGCCGAGGATTTTGGAACTGAAAGAATGCCGTCCGAGTGTGCTGTCCGCGATACTTCCCGCGCAACCGTTCACCCCAGCAACCACCGGACGATGGACGTTACCAATGGGCGGTGATCCGTGGCAACGCTACGTCCCGATCGGCGTCGGCCACGCGCTTTTAAGAACTCGCTGCCACGCTCGCAGCGTGCTTGACCTCAGCACGTTGGACGCAGGTGATCGCCTGCGCTTGGTGCGGCTGTGGGGACAAATTCTGGCGACGGCACACCTGACCAGCGCGCGAGGACTCGCCCTGCCAGTGCACGACATGGCGCAAACGGTGGCCGATCATGCCAGTCAGCACGCCGCCCAGACGGGCGCCCTAGCGTGGGAGCTCGCCGAGTGGACGCGCACGGCCTATCACAGCTTCTGTCAGAACCATTGATCCGGCGGATCCCGAATAATCGGCGGTCGCGGTCGACTCTGACAGACGCCACTCAACCACTTTGGGCGCTGTCGGTATGGACTTGCGCTCCGCTCATTTAGCCAAGATTTCCGCCATGTCCGAAACCCCACGACGCCATCTCTACGACCGCCCGATTGGCGTGCTGGCGGTGTTGTTCGCATTAATGGTCTTGGGCGGAATGACCCTTCCGTCGATGCGGATTAATCTTCAGCCGGACGGCTTGACCGCACCGCTGATCTGGGTGCGCCTCTCGATGGACACCGAATCAAGCGCTGAAACTTTGGAGCAACTCACCAGACCAACGGAAGAAATACTGCGCGCACTTCCTGGAGTGGACTCGGTCAGCTCAACCACCAATAAAGGCGGCGTCAGATTATCGGTGATGCCAGCGGCAAATGTCACCTTGACGGAACTCACCACGCAGGTGAGCGAAGCGCTTGATAATAACCGTTTTCGTTTGCCTGGTAATGCTCGTCCACGCATCGGCACCTACAGCGAATCGGATGCGCCGATGGTGGCGGCGGCATTTAATTCGGGCGACTATAACGAAGCGACTTTTCGCGACGTGATGGAACGCGAGCTATCGCCGCAGCTTTTGCGTATTCCTGGGGTCGCAGCGGTCAGTCATAATTTGGAAGGCGAAGGCACCATATTAGTGGCCTATTCGCCGGAACACGCCGCCGCCACACGCAGCGATTTAGGGCAAATTTCTCGCCATCTGACGTCTGCTCAACCCAAATCATTCCAGATTCCGATTATTGAAAACGGGCGTCGTGGTGAAGAAATCATTCGACTGCGTAGCGATGATCTGAGTCAATCCCAGCTGCCCGAATTACGCGTTTCTGCCACCAACCAACTTAAAGAAATCGCTCTGGTTGAACGCTTGCCATCGAATCACGGTCATTGGGTCAACGTCGACGGCAAGTCTGGCTGTATCGTGGAAATTTTCCCCTCCCCAGATGCCAACAGCTACGCCGCTTCGAAAGAAGCCATCCAGGTTTTGGAACGTGAAAGCAAACGCCTTGGCCTGACCTACGTATTGCAGAGCTCCACGCATATTCAAATTGATGAAGCGGCGGGGGAACTCTTCTCTGCCGCGCTGTGGGGCGCTGGCTTTTCCGTGCTGTTGTTGTTGATCTTCTTGGGTCGTTTCCGCCTGGCGCTGCTGGTTTGCGCCTCACTGCCATTGTCGTTGGCGCTCGCTTTACTCGCCATGGCGAGCCACAACAACACCATGAATCTTTTCACCCTGATGGGCTTTCTGCTCGCCTGCGGCATGGTCATCGACAATGCCATCGTGGTCGGTGAGGCGTTGCTGCGTGCACGCGGTTCCGCCGATCCAGCCGAACGCAAACTCGCGCTGCGCCGCGCGGTGTCCGGTGTCGCCCTGGCGATCGTGGTCAGC
>JANMYZ010000026.1:0-1758 GCA_031382605.1 Planctomycetota bacterium
CGCGTGCAAGCCGACATGCACTGCGTCACCACGTGGTCACGCTACAACTTTGTTTGGGGCGGCTATCGCGTGCGCGATTTACTGGCCTTGGCAAAACCAAAAGCCGAATGCACGCATGTCATGCAACACGGCTACGGCGACTACACCACCAATACGTCATTGGCCGATGTCATCGACGACGATGCCTTGATCGTCACGGAAACCGATGGCGCACCACTTGATGTCGAGCACGGCGGACCAGCACGCGTGGTGGTACCAAAATTATGGGCCTGGAAAGGCGCGAAATGGGTCAACGGATTTGAACTCATGACGCAAGATCGTCGCGGGTTTTGGGAAGTGAACGGCTACCATAACCATGGTGATCCCTGGGGCCCAGGCGAAGAACGCTACAGCCACCAAGAACAAGCGAAACAAACCCGCAAAGACGGCAATGAGCTACGGCGTAAAAAATAATATGCGCCTTTTATCCAGCCTTTTAACGCTGTTCTTGCTGTGTTGCATCGTCTCATCCGAAGATCTCGACGCGCGTTTCGATGCTGCGGAGAATGCGAACGACCTCGTTCCATTGATTGAAAGTGTCAGCGCATTGCTGCCGACGCTGCCAGCAGACCAAGCACTGATTCTGACCGATCGTGTGGCCCCGTATTGCCAACGCTTGTTTTGGTCGCCATCGACTGCCATGGGTCGCGAGCGCTGCGGATTGATCAGCCATATCGTTGCCGCTGGCGACACTCCCATTGCCATCGCCAAAAAATATCACACCACGGTCGAAATGATCGCGCGCTTGAATGAGAAATTTGCGCCGACGCGTTTGTCTATCGGACAATCATTAACTGTTTTGGATCTGGCCAGCCAACCGCTGGAATTAGCCGTGTCCCGTTCTTCGTTTCGCCTGATGGCGTGGCGTGGACCACTGCTGATCGGATCTTTTCAATGCGGCCTTGGCCGGGTCCAATCCCCAACGCCGCTGGGAACGAGCAGCATTACGCAATGCGTACGAAATCCCGAATGGCGTGATCCTGACAGCGGAAAAATCTTCAAACCAAACGATCCAGGGAACGTTCTTGGCGGTTACTGGATTGGCTTCGATCATGGCGCTGATTTACGCTTCAAAGGCATTGGCATCCACGGCTTCACCGCGCAATCACCAGACGAATGGCTAGGAAAAAACGGCAGCCACGGCTGCGTCCGTTTAGTGCAAGAAGACATCGCGATGATTTTCGCCCTCGTACGGCCTGGGAACAAAGTGACGGTACGGGAATAACGCGAGCGATGGTTTCCTGAAAAGCCGTCTGAAGGATGGCATTGCTCAACCTCGCATGGCATGGGAAGAACGTTGTCCGCGCCCCGGAGGGGCAGCCCGAAAATAGCCCGGCACTTTTAGTGCCGGGACAAGCGTGTGTTTCGATTCAGTCCCGGAGGGACGGCTGAAACCGCCAACGTTTCAGCCGTCCCTCCGGGACTATGATTATCGCCTACGTTTTTTCCCGGCACTAGAAGTGCCGGGCTATTCTCGTTGCGTCCCGCTGGGACGCGAGAGCGCGCGAGAACGGTTTAAACTTCGCCGTCATTGTGGCGTTCGATCACTTCGGACTTGGCTTGCTTGGCCATCAAGGCCCGCAATTCATTGGCGATGCCACCCAAATGTTCGCGTGCGGAAAGGCTTTGACCGATGATGGCGCCGATGGCTTCGATCGCTGGAATCAAGGTTTTCTCGATCACTTGGATCTGCTGAGCGTAAAGATTGGCGTAGTATTT
>JANMYZ010000030.1:0-5393 GCA_031382605.1 Planctomycetota bacterium
CGGCCGGGCATGATCGGCCCAAGACCACGCAATCGTGTCTGAGTCCAACGGCAGTGACCGAGCTTTTGCGGGCATCATCGCAAGAGTAGTCATTATGACTAACTGTCAACATCACGTCTAACTATTTCGCCTATAAGGTTGAGTCACAAGAATAATTAATAGACATATTGTGTAATAATATACGGGGTTAGATTCATGAAAAATCATAGTGCTGGAATAAATTCGTCATTATGACATGATCCATTATGCCCTCTCATAAACTTCCACGCGATCCCGCCCCTTATGATCGTCTCTTAGATCTCTTGGACATGCGCGATCACTCCGTTGCGGATCTGGCTCTTGCAATCGGGCTTGGTCGAGCCGCTGTCTATCGCTCGTTGTCTAAAAAAAGCGGTCTTGAGAGCTATTGGGTTCGCATCGCTGAATGGTTGAATATCTCGCTGGATTGGCTGCTTGCAGGCAAGCCAGGAGCTGCTCCAACCGAATTTGTCGACACCTCTGTAATGGCCGCTTTTTCTGACACAGAAACGATCACAAGCGGTCGAATCATTGGAACGATTTCCGAAAAGCCCAACGGGCTTTGGCCAAGTCCACGCATGGAATCCTATTTTGCAGGCCGCGGTCGCTGGGGGCTGAGGCTGGAAGTTGCCATTGCTCCGTTGCTCAACCCTGGAGATGTCTTGGTTCTAGATCCACCAATGGAAGTGCACACCGGTGACTCGACAGGAAATATCAACAACGGTGATTTTGTGGCTGCGCAAGGCAAGGATGGGGAGATAACAGTCGGAAGGGTTTTGCTAGATTCTAGGCGTGATTGGTATGTGGTCACGTCACTGACGGGTAAAACCACGGTCTGGACCCAAGCCGATATTCATAAAATATACTGTATTAAAGGGGTTGAATTCAAACCTCGAATCGAAACGACAGATGAGGATCTACCTCTACTAAAGATGCTTCCCGAAAAGCAATTGGGGCAAAAATGAACAACAATGATGTCTTAAGCCAGAAAGTTGCTGGCCTACCGTGGATCATCTACACTCGCGTCTCGACAGACTCGCAAGCCCGTGAAGGCGTGAGCATGGAGGCCCAGGAACAGAAATGCCGGGGTCTGTTATCAAGTCGTGGCGTTATTGAGGCCAACATTCAGCTGATTTCTGATGGTGGATTCAGCGGAAAAAACTTCGATCGCCCTGGCTCAAAACGACTACTGGAGCTTATCAAAAATCGTCAAATCGCCGGGGTCTGCATCTATCGCACCGACCGGCTTACCCGGTCGCTTCGCGACTTGCTTGATTATATCGAATTATGCAATGCCAACGGCGTTAAGCTGGTTTCAATCAGCGAGAATTTTGACACCGAATCAGTGCCTGGACGGCTGTTGATAGGCATCCTGGGAACCTTCGCACAGTTTGAGCGCGAGTCGATCTCCGAGCGGGTGAAAATGGCGATGAACATGTGCCGCGCACGCGGAGCATTCATTGGGGGACCAGTACCAGCTGGCATGGGGGTTGAGGGCGCACGCGGTCATCGCCAACTCGTGCTCGATCCGCAGTGGTCGCCATTCATCGCAGAATTGTGGAAACGTTGTTTGGATGGCGCTTCGCTGAGCCAGCTGGCTGACTGGCTGAACACCAAGGGCGTGCCATCCTCGCATCGGCGGACGTGGAGCCGTCAGACCGTGTTCAAGCTACTTCGTAGACGGTCCTACATCGGAAAACTCGTGGACGAAGCGACCTGGCAAGCCGTCCAGCAAGTGCTCGCGCAACGGCGGCCTTCGGCACGTCCGGGCTTTGGGGAACGGCTGCCGCATCGGGTCGGCGTCGGAGCCAATCGGGTGTATGTTCTGCAAGGAGTCGCCCGGTGCGGCCTGTGCGGGTCGCCGCTGCTGTGTACTACCGGCACCGGAAAGCTGGGTAAGAGCTATCCGTACTACCGTTGCTCGAACAAATCTCGACGGGGTGGTTGCACTGCGAAGGAGCTGCCGGCGCAGGAGTGGGAGCGCGCCGCTTTAGAGGTACTTTCACACCTGACCCAAGCCAACGGACCCTTGATACGGATTTGGGCCTCAGAACTGGCAAAGAACGCAGCCAAAGGGGAACTGCTGGTGGAGGAGCGGGCCGATTTGATCCGCAAACGCGATGGACTGCGCGAACAGCTTGAGCGATTGGTCGACGCATTGGCCCAGGGCAAGGCGATGGCAGACGCGGTACGGGCGCGGGTCGAGCGGATCACTGCCGAGACCCGGAGTCACGAAATTCTGATCGCCCAGCTCGACGGGCGGTTGGCCGCTGCCCGGATGACCGAGGGGGATTTGGAAACGCGCATGGCGACGATGCGACGTGGGGTCGAGCGCCTGGGCGAGCAACCACCCGAACAGCAACGCGAAGTCATCACCGAGATGGTGGCCGACATGTCGATGGCCGCCGGCGAGCCGCTGCGCGTGCGGATTTGGCCGTCGCCGGATGTCGAGTTGCAGGAGTCCGAAAATAAAAAGACGCCTGCACGAGGGTTCGTACAGGCGTCAACTATGGTTGGGGTGCAGGGATTCGAACCCCGACAGGCAGAGTCAGAGTCTGCAGTCCTACCGTTAGACGACACCCCAGTAGGTCATGATGCGAGGGCGCGGATCATGGGGCGTAGGCTAGGTGGTCAAGGGTGGGCAGAGGCGGGTTGCTGGTGAGAAACCAGCTCGATCTACCTCAATCCACATCTGTGGATCAGCCGGGGACGTTATTTATGGATCAGCCGGGGGCGTTGGGTCGGGGCTTTCGATGGTGCCGGCGCGTTCTTGCCAGGCGCGGGCTTCGCGGTGGTTGCCTTGGCGTTGAGCGAGTTCGGCGAGTTGGCGCGCGGTCGCTGGCAGCGGGCGCAGGTCGTATGATTGGAGAAAAGCGCGCTGAGCGTCGTCTAAACGATTGGCGGCGACAGCGAGTTCGCCGAGGCGACTGTAGGCCCACTGTGAATCGGGAACTTGTGCGAGATAACGGCCAAGGAGTGGTTCTTCCAATTCGGGTTCTTTTCCCTGAGCGGCTAAACGTGCGCGCAGGCTGAGGCTGGGCACGTGATGGGGATCACGGCGCAGGGCTTCGTCCAATAGCGTGGTCGCGCGGGTCAAATCACCGCGCATCGCGGCAATGCTGCCGGTGCCGTAAGGGCCCCAGGGCAGTGTCGGGGCGAGGCGATCGAGATCGGCTAAAACATTTTCTGCGGCGGCTAAGCGTTTGAGGCGCAGGTAACATTGCGCCAGCATCAGGCGCGGCTCGATCCACCAACTGCTGGCGGCGAGTGCGCGGTTGCACCAGGGAATCGCGTCGTCTAAGCGGCCTTGCTGAAAATGGAGTCGCGCTTGCAGCATGAAGGCTTGCGGATGAACGCAGCCGCCGTCGAGCAGCGTCGTCAGATGCTCGCGCGCTTGGCCGTAAAGTTCATCGTCCATCAAGCCTTGGATGACATCCATTTCGCGTGCTTCAGCGAGCGACGCTGCGGACGGGCCGCGAAGATCGCCACCGAAAACTGACCAGCGTGCTTGTTCATCGTAGTTCTTAAGCGCTGGACGTTTGGTGGCAGGAGCAGCAGGAACAGCAGCAGGTGCAGCGGTTTCACGCGGTTGATCCGAACATGCGGTCACAGCAAAAAGACTGATGGCGAGAAAGACGCCGCAAGAAAAGAACGTTGTCGATGAAAAAACGCGGGGCGACATGGGCGATAATGGTGGCGCAGACTGAGGCGTAGACTGTACCGTGCTCATTTAACCGCTCCCATCGCTTGCGCGAAACCACTGACTTTTGCGAGTACTTCGTCCCATTCGGCCGCTGGTTGTGAATCCCAAACGATGCCGCCGCCAGCGTGAAACGTAACGCGGTCATCAGAAATGCTGGCGGTACGAATGGCCACCGCGAGATCGCCGCCGTGGGCTCCGATCCAACCGAAGGCTCCGCAATACGCGCCGCGTGGAGTGCCTTCGAGTTCGCTCAGAATCTGCATGGCGCGGAGTTTTGGCGCACCCGTGATGGAGCCAGCGGGAAATCCGGCGAGGATCGCGTCGGCCAACGTGGTGTCCGCACGCAACGTCGCTTCGACTCGCGCCGCACGGTGATGGACATAGGCAAGGTCGATCAAGTGTCCTGGGTCGATCACTTGGACGGAGCCGGGAATTGCCACGCGGCCAAGGTCGTTGCGGACCAAATCAACGATCATCGCCAGTTCGGCGGCGTCTTTCGGCGCAGCGGATAATTCAGCACGCACCGCAGCGTCATGCCCAGCTTGGCGACGACGAGTTCCTTTGATCGGGACGCTGACGATTTTTCGGTCGCGTTGTGATAGAAAACATTCTGGGCTGTGACTAATCACGCTGGGCCGTCCGGAACTGCGGAAAAAACCAGCGAATGGCGCAGGGCTGATGGTCATCAGCTGACGAAATGCGGCGACATCACGATGGCGACCTGGACGTAAGTGAGCATGAAACGGCACGGCCAAATTGGCTTGGTAACAATCACCGGCGGCAATCCACGTCCGCACGCGTTCGACTTTTTCAGCATGCGCAGCGGCGTCCCAGGCAGGGATCAAAGGACTGGCGAGGCCGAAGGAATCGTCGACCGGGGCCTCAGCCGATAATTGTTCGGCCATGATGTCGAGTGTGTCCATGTCGATGCCGACCAGCGTGCAACGTCCGTCGGCATCCCAGCGCGCGAGATGTGGTGCGCTCAATACGCGGGGCATGACCGCTGGAAATTCGTAATCAAATTGCACGAACGCAGATTCGGCTGGTACGTCGCCCCAGGTTTTCCCCCAGCCCAACAACGAAGGAACGGGCGCTTGCCGCATGTGCGCCATGCCGTCGCCAGCTTTCGCAAGGTCATGCAACCAGCGTTCTGGCGACAGCGCGGGCGCGGCAACGCTGTCGTGTGACCACGTCAGCGCGGCGGATTTTTCGCCGATTAAACAGGCGATTTCACGATTATCGGCCACGCGAGCTAACGCCTGCAACGGCGTCATTGCCGGACCTGGCCGAGTTATCCAACGCGTGCTCGTCACAGTTACTCGCTCACTCGCTCATTATTGGTGCGGTTCGCATGGATAAATCCAATGCCTGCACCGAATGCGTGAGCGCTCCAGTAGAGATTCGTTCGACGCCGGTTTCTGCGACTGCGCGAATGGTGGCTAAGGTGATGCCGCCACTCGCCTCTAATGCAACGCGTCGTGAACCGCTGCGATTTGCCAACAGACGGTCACGGCGTTGCACCGCTTCACGCATCAGCTCAGGCGCCATGTTGTCGAGCAGGACGATATCGGCTCCGGCAATGATCACCGGCTCAAGATCGTCGAGGCGTTCAATCTCAACTTCGATAAGAATGTCGTCGCCGATATTTTCGCGGGTTCGGCGCACCGCTTCG
>JANMYZ010000039.1:0-11719 GCA_031382605.1 Planctomycetota bacterium
GATTGAGACGTTGGCGCGCACGTCTTGCCCTGGGCGGTTCGGTACCAATATCCGCCCGACCTATGCAGACTGAACCAGCATTCCGCGCTTACGACCCCGCCACCATCGAACCAACGTGGCAGGCTCATTGGGAAGCCACCAAGGCGCACGAAGTACGCGACGATCTGCCGCGCGATAAGTGTTATTACGTTTTGGAGATGTTCCCGTATCCCTCGGGCAAGCTGCACATGGGGCACGTGCGCAACTATTCCATTGGCGACGCCGTGGCGCGCTATAAACGCATGCGCGGTTTCGCCGTGCTGCATCCGATGGGCTGGGATTCTTTCGGTTTGCCCGCAGAACAGGCGGCGATCGAACGCGGCGCGCATCCGAAATTCTGGACCTACGAAAACATCGCCTACATGCGCGGTCAGCTCAAACGCATGGGTTTCAGCTACGCTTGGTCGCGTGAATTTGCCTGTTCCGATCCCGGTTATGCCGCCCGCGAACAAAATCTCTTTTTAGATTTCGTTGAAAAAGGTTTAGTTTATCGCAAATCATCGATGGTGAATTGGTCGACCGGCCTGAATACCGTGCTGGCCAATGAACAAGTCATTGATGGTAAATGCTGGCGTACTGGTGCGCCGGTGATTCAGAAAGAATTACCACAGTGGAGCGTGCGCATCACGCATTACGCCGAAGAACTCCTGCAATCGACTTACGATCTGCCGGGCTGGCCGGACGCCGTATTAATTCAGCAGCGCAACTGGATTGGCAAATCCATTGGCGCTGACATTGACTTTACGGTCGAAGGGCACGCCGAGGTCAAAATCACGGTATTCACCACGCGTCCAGATACGATTTTTGGCGTCACGTTTTTGTCGATCGCCCCAGAGCATGCGCTGCTCGACAAGATCGTTCCGGTCAGCCATCAAGCAGCGGTCGCCGCATTCAAGGCTGAGGTCCGCGCCGTCAGTACGCAAGATCGCACCGGTGATACCGCCGAAAAGAAAGGCGTCTTTACCGGCGCTTATGTGATCAATCCGGTCAATCAGGAACGCGTGCCGCTGTACGCCGCCAATTTCGTGGTCGCCGATTATGGTACCGGCGCAGTCATGGCAGTGCCCGCGCACGACACCCGCGACTTCGCTTTCGCCACGAAATATAACATCGCGGTCAAACAGGTCATCGTTGAGGACGGCAAAGAACCCGGCGCGTTGAGCGAAGCGTTCACCGAAGTCGGCGTGGTTATCAATAGCGCTCAGTTCAACGGCCAGCGCTCGGATGCCGCAAAAATCGCCATCACCGATTGGCTGCAACACAGCGGCAAAGGTCGCAAGACCGTCACTTGGCGTTTGCGCGACTGGGGCATCAGTCGTCAGCGTTACTGGGGCAATCCGATTCCTTTCGTCTATGGCCAAAGCGCCGGCGCCGTGCCGCTGCGCAAACAAGATCTGCCGGTCGTGCTGCCAGAAGACGTCCGCTTTGATGGTATCGGCAATCCGCTGGTCAAACATCCGACGTGGGCGACCACCGCGAATGATGGTTCGGCATTAACCGTTCGCACTGCCACGGGACCAGAACCGGCCCGTCGCGAAACCGACACCATGGATACGTTCATGCAGTCGTCGTGGTATTTTGCGCGCTTTACTTGCGCTGACGCCATCGAGCCACTCGACAAACGCCGCGTCGATCACTGGCTACCAGTCGATTTGTACATCGGCGGCATCGAACATGCCGTTCTGCATTTGTTGTACGCGCGATTCTTCATGAAGGCATTAAGTGACTCCGGTTATTCGACCGTGCGCGAGCCGTTCAAGCGCCTGCTCTGCCAGGGCATGGTGTGCATGGAAACCTATCAACGTGATTTAGGCGATAACAAGAAACAGTGGTTTTATCCAGATGAAGTCGATGTCACCAGCGACGCCAAAGGCAAAGTCATTGGCGCCACGGCAAAAACCGATGGTCAGCCGGTTGCCGTTGGTCGAGTTGAAAAAATGTCGAAGTCCAAACGCAACACCGTCGATCCGCAGGGATTAATCGACACCTACGGCGCGGACACCGCGCGTTTGTTTATTCTGTTCGCCGCGCCGCCCGAACGTGATTTGGAATGGAATCCAGACGGCGTTATCGGTGCGAATCGCTTCTTGAAACGCCTGTGGGTGTTGGTGCAGGAAAATCTCACCGCGATGCGCGCGGTCACGGCGTTCGCTGGCCACGCCAAAGACGCAGTCGGTGCTGATCAAGCGGTGGTGCGCAAGATTCACGCCACCATCAAACGTGCGACGGACTCGATGGAGAAAGATTTCTCCTTCAATACCACCATCGCGGCGTGCATGGAGTTGATGAACGAATTGAAGCCGGAGACGCTGTCTGCGCCGGTGTTCAAACTCGGTGTTACCACGCTGCTGCGTTTGCTGGCGCCGATGGTGCCACACATCACCAATGAATTATGGAAAGATCTGGGCGACGGCAGCGATCTCACCACCGCGGGTTGGCCGAGTTTCGACCCAGCGCAGATCGACGCCGACGACGCGGAATATCCAATCCAAGTCAATGGCAAGATGCGCGGAAAAATCAGTCTACCACGCACGTTGACTGGTCCGGCATTGGACCAGGCCGTCCTCGCTCATCCCGACGTGGTGGCGATTATCGCAGGCAAGCCAGTGAAGAAACTCGTCGTCGTGCCAAATAAAATCGTCAATTTGGTGCTTGGCTAACGCGTGGCAAAAGGCGTGACAAAAGCGTGACGAAAAACGTGACAAAAAGCAGCGTGCCGCAACTCCGCTTCAACGAGCTCAGTACGCCCGTCAAAGCGGGCGAAGATGTTTTATCGCAGCTGCTGATGGCCGGCGCTAACATGCGCTACTTGTGCATGGGTGGATCTTGCGGCACCTGTCGAGTGCGGGTTTTGCGTGGTCAAGAACACCTCGAACCGGTAGCCCCCGGCGAACGATATTGGTTTCCCGAAACCACCGGTGACGTCCGTCTCGCCTGTCAGGCGATATGCAAAGGCACTGGGGATGTGGTGGTCGAGCAGTCGTAGTGGCGGTGTTAGCGACGTCAGCTGAACGTGTGGCGAACGACGCCCTTGCGCCATCGTTGAAGTTGGGAACATCCTGCTCTTAGGAGCGCCCATGACCGCAGCTACGATCAATGAATCGACCGCTTGGCTTTCAGATCTCGCGGTGGTGCGCGGTCGCTTGGAGCAGGCGATTGCGGCGCGCGTCATCGGCCAACAGAACACCGTCGACGCCTTGCTGACCGCCATTTTTGCGCGCGGTCATGCGTTGTTGGTAGGACCACCCGGAGTCGCCAAGACGTTGTTGGTGCGCACGGTTGCCGATGCTCTGGGCTGGAGTTTTAAACGCATACAATTTACTCCTGATCTGATGCCTTCGGACATCACGGGCACCGAAGTTCTGCGTGAAGACAAGGCGACGGGTGCGCGCAGCTTCGCTTTTGTTCCTGGTCCGGTGTTCGCCAATTTAGTGTTGGCTGATGAAATCAATCGTACCACGCCCAAGACTCAGGCGGCGTTGCTGGAGGCGATGCAAGAAGGCTTAGTTACTGCTGGCGGTACGACGCACGTTTTGCCAAAACCATTTTTCGTTTTGGCGACCCAGAATCCCATTGAACAAGAAGGTACCTATCGATTGCCCGAGGCGCAGCTGGATCGTTTTTTAGTTTCAATCCAGGTTGGTTATCCCGATGCCAAAGAAGAACGCGCCATCGCGTTGCTCGATACTGCTGAGCGCGCAGCAGTAGAGCCGGTGTTGGATCTTGAACGATTCATGGCCATCGCTCGCGGCATCGCCGCATTACCGGTGCCGCCGGTAGTGGTTGATTTTGCCGTGCGTTTGGTGCGCGCGACGCGCCCTGATGGTCAAGCAGCTGAATGGGTGCGGGCGAATATCGCCTGGGGTTGTGGCCCCAGAGCGACCCAGCATTTAGTCGCCGCCGCGCGTGCGCATGCGGCGCTGGCAGGTCGGGCTGCGACGGGCTGCGAAGATATTGCCGCGGTAGTGCCATGGGTACTCGGTCATCGTTTAGTGCCGACTTTTCAGGCGATCGGTAAAGGAACGACGGCGGGTGCTTTGGTGGCGACGTTGTTGAAGCAGGTTACTCCGTGACAGCGAAGTCCGGCGGCCGTGAGGTGGCCAATGTGGTAGCTCGGGTTCCACGTCTTGCGCGGCGCAGTGGCTTGGAACTGAGCGCGCGTCGTGTGCTGGAAGGCATGTATGCGGGACGTCACCGCTCGCCGTTTCACGGCAGCTCCATGGATTTTGCCGAACATCGGCCGTATCAACCAGGCGATGAATTGCGCAGCATCGACTGGCGCGCGTTTGGTCGCACAGATCGACTGCTGATTCGTCGTTATCAAGATGATCGGCAATTACCGCTGGCCGTGGTGTTGGATAGTTCAGCCAGCATGGCCTATGGTAAACCGGCGAAAGACGACATCGCCAAGCTCGCCGCCGCCGCCCTTGCGCTGATGGCGATCGATCAAGGCGACACGGTGCAAGTCATGGCTGGCGCGAACTCCGCACAGTGGACTCCAGCATTAAGCAGCGCATCGGCAGCCGGACGCGCGTGCGAAACGTTGTTTGCCAGCGTCAGTCGCGGGACCGTCGATCTCGCCAAAGTCATGCAACAGGTTGGCGATAGTTTACGTCGTCGCACGTTAGTGGTGTTGTTCAGCGATTTGCTTACCGAGGTCGAACCGCTGGCGGAGGTCGTTGCGGCGATGGCTGCTCGTGGCCATGAAGTGGCGGTGATTCAGGTGCTCGATCGCAGCGAGATCGATTTGCCAACTCAGTGGGGCCGCGTGACCCTGAAAGATCCTGAAGGCAGCGTGCCTGAATTCACCTGCGATGCAGGTCGTGCAAAGGTGGCTTTCGATCTGGCGATGGCCGCGCATATGGATCATTGCCGAAGCGTTTTATCAGCAGCGCGTGCCGACCATCTTTTGCTCGTCAGTGACGAAGATGTTGCGCAGGCTTTAGGAACGTGGCTCGCGCAACGACGTCGGCGGTGAAATTCGAGGCGCTGGCCCATTCGCGGGTGGTGCGGGCGCACAGTTTATTCCAAAAAAAGGCGGTATAAGCGCTCTAAGCGCTCTATTTACAAGCGCCTGCATTTTATAATATGCGCCCGTGACTAAAGGATTACATTTCAGCTGGGACCAGCGCAAATCCTTAACCAATAAGGCGAAGCACGGAATTACATTTGAGGAAGCGAGTCAGGTTTTTGGGGATAAGTTAGCAATAACGATTTCAGATCCAGATCATGGCTCTGATGACGAAATCCGCGAAATGACTATTGGTTCAACTGGGAAAATGAGAATCGTTGTTGTTTCACACGTTTCGCATGTTGGCATCATCCGGATTATTAGTGCGCGCAAGGCGAGTTCTTCCGAAGTCCGTCAATACAACGAAGGGTAAATATGCGGTCAACTTACGATTTCACCAAAGGCGTTCGTGGAAAATACGCAAAAAAATTTCATCAAGGTACGAACTTGGTGGCGCTAGAGGCTGACGTACAACGCGCCTTTCCGAATTCCGGGGCAGTGAACAAGGCGCTTCGGGATCTTATTAAGCTGGCTAAGAAGTCGGCAAAGGTTGCTGTGTTATAGTGTCGTCAAACCAAACGTCGTGGTGATCTCTTGCTGAGTTTCCTCGCCCCTGCTGCGTTAGCTGCTGCGGTGATGGCGGCGGTGCCGATCGCGATTCATTTGTTGACCAGTCGTGCATCGGTGCGCCAGGATTTTCCGGCGTTAGCATTTTTGCGGCGGGCGCACGCTGGCACGGCGCGGCGGGCGCGGCTGCGCGATTTTCTGCTTTTATTATTACGGATACTGGCGGTGTTGGCTTTGGTAATGGCTTTGAGTGGTCCGTATTGGCGCGGCGGCGGGGCTGCAGGTGCGCCGGTGGTGGTGGTGCTGGATGCGTCGGCGTCGATGCAGCAACGGCATCTTGGGGCAAGTTCTTGGGATCATGCGGTGGCGGCGGTGGCTCGGCTGAGCGAAGAACTTGGTGACCGTCCGATGCTGTTGTTGGTCGCGGGCAGCACCGTCCAGCGCTCGGGTTTAATGCCGTCGCTCGACCGTGGACCAGTGCGTGCTTTGTTGGCGACGGCGAAGCCCAGGTGGGGCAGTGGTGGGAATGATCAAGCCGTCGCGCTGGCGTTACCGTTGCTGGATCATGGCGGCGATCTGTATGTGGTTGGTGATGGCAGCCGTTCGTTTTTGGGCGGCATTGATCCGCAGGCAATGCCAGCTGGGGTGAGCCTTCATTTGCTGGATGCCGGTGGTGGTGGAGCAAATCAGGCGGTCAAAGCCGTGGCGTTGGAACCAGGTGTCGCCGTCGTTGGTCGTCCGTGCACGGTCCGCGCTGAAATTGCAAATTATGCAGATCAGGCCGTGCGTTTGACCGTGGTGGTGGCTTGCGGTTCAGATAGTCGGCAGTCATCGCACCAGATTTCCGCTGGTGGATCGGTCATCGTCGCGGAATCGTTTACGCCTTCGGTTGCCGGCGATCTGCCAGTGTCGGCGACGATTGTTGCACGCGAAAATGGCGCAGATCATTTTGCGGCGGATGATCTTCGGCAAGGCATCGTCAGCGTGCGTGCGACCTTGCCGGTTGCAGTCTTTAGTGACGGTGATGCTCGGCAAAGTGAAGGAGCCTTGAAGCCGTTGTTGGCTGGGCTTTCTGCCGCTGGTCTCGCGCCGACATTTCAAGCGGGAAACCGTTTAGCATTTCTTCCCGCCTTGGCGGTCGACGACGGTGCTGCGGTGGTGGTGACGGCGTCGTTGGCGGCGGTACCAGACACGCGCGCCTTGGTGAATCATCTGCTTGCCGGAGGCGCGCTCATCCAAGTCGTGGTCAGCGACGCTGACGCAGCACTGGCGGCTGCGCTAAGCGGCATGGATCCACCGCTGAAAACATTGCCGTTGGTAGATTTATCGAATCGTCGCCGGGGAATTGGTCTGGGCGAACGCGACCTGAATCATCCGTTGCTCGAAGGTTTGCGCGGGCGCGAGCCACTCTTGTCGCAGGTCGAAGCCCTGCGCTATCGTCCCGCGACGTTGGGTGTTGGTGGGCATTTGTTGTTGGCGTGGGAAGACGGCAGCGTGGCGTTGGCGGAGCGTCATGTTGGCACTGGGCGTTGGTTGATGCTCAATGCCAGTCCGGCGGATCGTGATACCAATCTTGCGGCGTTGGAGGTTTTGCCGTTGCTCACCGCGCGTATCGGTCAGGTGTTATTGCCACGTCGACGCGATGATTGTGCCTTGCCGTGCGGCATGTTGTTGTCGTCTTCGCTGCCACTGACGCATGATGATGGTCACCAGGTGTCAGTCATTGATGGCGCGGTACGCTTGGAAGATCCTGGATTCTATCGTGATGGTAGACGCGTTTTCGCGGCGGCGATTGCCGCGCATGAAAGTGATCTGCGCACGGTTGCGTCGCCTGCGGGCAGCTCGACATCGTCAACGGTCGAAGCGGTTGCGATGGCCTCGTCCAATCCGTGGTGGCCCTGGGTGCTGTTGCTGGCGTTGGTTTTTTTGGCTGGCGAAACGTGGCTGGCAGGTGGACTTCGGGAACGTCAGTCGTGACCTTGGCTCCACTGGTTCCCATGTGGTTGGTGGTGTTGGTGCTCGCGCTGGCACTCATCGGTGTTTGGCGCACGTATCGTTCGTGGCCAGGGGCGGCATTGCTGCGCCTGGGTGTGTTGGCTGTCGTGACTTTAATGTTGGCCAATCCCGTGCGCGAACGCGAACAGCCGGTGATTCGTCGGCCGTCGTTGGTGGTGGTGGTCGATTCGTCAATCAGCATGGCTACCGCAGATGGACCTGCTGGAGCGACACGTTTTGCTCAAGCGCGGGCGGCGGCGACCCGCTTGGCTGCGGGTTTGTCCGAAACGTACACCGTGACGGTGCTGGGTTTTGATGAAGAGTTGCGCGTGCTGCCGAATGCTCCGACGAAAGACACGGATTTTACCGGCCTTACGGGTCTGGTTGCGCAGGCGCCCAAGCCGGCAGCCGTCGTCTTCATCAGCGATGGCGCTGATTGGCGTCATGGTGAACCGGAAGCGGATTTGGCGCGAGCACGCATGGTGGTTCACACCTTGGGCGTCGGTGATCAACGTCCTACTACGAACATTTCGGTGCGCTTGGAAGTCGCTAGTCCGACGGTTTTCCCAGGGCAGGAATTACCAATCACTGCATATATTTCTGCCAGTCCGGATTTGCGCGGTCAACGCGTACGACTGGAAGTCGACACGCTGAATGATGGCGTTGCGGATGTCGCTTTGTCGCGTCAAGAAATCACCCTCGACACGTTGGTGCGCGTGCCATTGGTCGACACGCCGAGTGGCCAAAAGGGTGGACGTTTGTGGCGTGCGCGCATTGCGCCAGTAGCCGGTGAAATTACCGAAGATGACAATCAGGATTTTGCGTCGGCTCAGGTTGTCGATCGCAGTGTACGCGTGTTGGTGGTGGAAGGGCAGCCGTGGTGGGACACTACGTTTGCGGTGCGCGCGTGGCGTCGTGATCGTCAGCTTGATGTGGCGACAGCGATGGGCATGGGCAAGCGGACGTGGCGCGCGGGCAATGCGGCACCAGCGAAACTCGATGAGGCAGCGCTCAAGGGCGTCGACGTCGTCGTGCTTGGGCAACAGCTCGATTCATTGATTGGTGCGAATGGCGTGGCGATGCTCAGTAAATTTGTTGATCAAGGCGGCGGTCTCTTGTTGCTTGGTCCTGGGCAACGTTTGGGTGGTGCGTTGGCTGAGCTGGATCCATTAGCGGCGAGCGGGCCGTTGACGCCGGTGGAGGTGACCAGCGAGGATGCCGCTCTGCCTGGGCTGTTGTCGAAAGATGTGCGCCTGCCAGCGCGACGGGCCAGCGGCGGAGCACTCAAACCGCAATCACGAATTTTGCTCGGCAGCCGTGAACAACCGTTGATTGTCAGTCGTCATGTAGGCGCGGGCTGGGTTTGTTCAGTAAATATAGAAGGTATTTGGTCCTGGCATGTCGGTAGTCAGGGCCGCGAAGTCGGTGAACGTTTTTGGCGCCAACTGCTGCGCACGTTGGCCAACGCACCGATGGGTAATTTGCGGGTCGAACGCTTGCGCTTAGCGGTTGGTGAAGAACTGGTGGCATGGGTTCAGCCAGATCAGGAGCAGACCGAGCCCGTACAATTAACGTTGCCTGATGGCACCGTGCAGACGTTGTCGTTGCATGACGATACGGTGCGTCTGCGGCTGGAACGTCCTGGGCGCTATCGTTTGTCGCGAGGCAAAGATTCGGTGACGGTGGTGGCCACGGTGGAAGTGCGAGAAAAACTCGAAATCGCTCGCGACGATGCGCGTTTGAGTCGCTTGGCGCAGGCCACCGGCGGTGAAGCCGCCGACATCACGGCGGTGGATCGTTTGGCTGATCGCCTGCGCGTAACGCGAACATTAGCCGGCAGTATTCAGCGGCCGGAACCGATGGTGACCGAACCGGCATGGTTTTTGGCGGTGATGGTGTTGGTCGCTTGCGAGTGGTGGTTCCGCCGTCGCCGGGGATTGGTGTGAGTATGAGCCAACAAACTCAGCATTCCTGTGCTTCCCTATGCTGCGCAAGGTCCAGGATGAGCGCGCGATGACCGACGCACCCTCCTTAACGATACCTCAGTCGATTGTCACCCAGACTTGCGATCTGGTTGCGCGCCGCCGTCGCCGTCGTGGTTTCGCTTTGGCGGCGATGGCATTGCCGGTGTTGTTGTTGCTGGTCGTCACGCTGGATGCCAGTGCTGACTTGCCTGCGTGGTTGCGTCTGGTGCTGATGTTGGTGACCGCCTTATCCTCTGTAGGAATAATTTTTTTATTATTGGCGTGCTGGCGCTGGTTGGCTCCAACGGCAGAGCAAGCGCGTGGCCAAGCCGAAGTCGCATTGGGTGATCAGCACCGTCATCTTACCGCAGCGATGGAACTCGCCATCATGCCTGGGCCATTGGCGGCGCAGGCGACGGTTCAATTTACGGATAGTTTAGAAGTAAAACGTCTGACCAGTGGTTTGCCACGATTGCCAGTGCGCCGAGTTCTTTTGCTGGCGCTGGCTGCGATCGTGGTTGCCGGTGTGGTTCATCTATTCAGGCCAACTATTTTCCCAATGGTGGTGCCGCGTTTGCTTGATCCGTTTGGCGATCATCCGCCGTGGAGCTTGACCGCGTTGCACTTTATTGATCCGCCTATTCGCGTGCGTCCGCCAGCGGCTCCACGTTTGGTGGTTCAGGTTACGGGACCAGCGCCACGTGAATTGGTGTTGGTCGCAGAAGATTCTGCGGGCACCGCAGTGGCGCGCGTGGTGATGCTGGCGATTGGGAGCGATCAGTGGTCGGCAACACTCAGTCCGATTGATCCGGTGTTGGTTTCAACGCTGCGTTCACCGCTGCGGTTGTGGGCCGAAGGCGCAGGCACGCGCACGCATCGTCATGCGCTGGTACTCGATGCCGTGCCGTATGTGACCGGCGGTACCGTGCATCATCACAGTCCTGCTTACAGCCGTTTGGCGGAGCAAAAGCATCCGCTTGGCGCAACGCAACCGACCATCACGGCCTTGCCAGGTAGCCGTTTGGTGATTGCTGCGACCAGCAATCGTCCGCTAAAATCCATCGCTTGGTGGTGCGATGGAAAACCGCGACAGCACGCGTCAGGCGCAGAGTTGGTCATGGAAGATCCCACCCCTGGCGCGTGGAGCGCGGTGCTTGAAGCCAGCGATGGAATCGTCAGCGAGCCATTGCCGTTTTTCACCGTCACCCGTCGCATCGATCAACCGCCCACGATTCATTTCGAACAGCCGCAGAGCGATGGCGTGGCCACTCCAGGCATGGTCGTGCCGCTGGTGATTACGGCGGAAGACGATCTGGGTCTGGTTCGTTTGACGCGCTATCAATTACGAAATGGCGTACGCGAAACCGAAGGACGCGATGCGCTCGGCGGCACTGGCGATACGTGGCGCGGAGGATTGCGGACTGATGGAGCGAAACCTGGCGATACGCTGCGCATCGGCGCAGTTGCTACCGATAGTTTCCCTCCTGATGGTCAGGTGAGCGCACCCGCAGAGCGCACCATTCATATCATCAGTGATGCCGATTATAATGAGATGGTGATGGAGCAGATCGATGAGCATGCCTTAGAGCAGAAATATAGTTCATTGCTGGAACGCATCGCCGAGCTGGAAGCTGCCATGCATCAACCTCCGCCAGCTGATGAAAAAGCCGAGGCACGCGCGGCTCGCCTGCAAGAGTTGGCTGAACGTGCACAAAAAATGCGGGCCGAAGTGGTTGACCTGCACCGCCCAGAACCGCTGTTCGCCATCGAGCCGGAATTACAGCAGGAATTGGAGCAGCATTTGGCTGAATTGGAGAAAGCCGCTCGTGATGGAAAACCGCAAGAATCTCCGGAAGAAGCAGCGGCATTGAAGCGCGATCTTGCCGAAATGACAGCGCAGGCAGAGGCAGATGCGCTGCGTGAACAATTGCAGGATCTGGCTGCGGCTCAACGCTTGGCCGCGAAAGAATTGGAAGATCTGAAACAGCATGGTTTGCATAAGGATGCGGATCGCGCGCGTCTGCGTGAAGTCAGCCGTCAGCAGCAAGAGATGGAACAGGCGCTCACAGATTGGCAAGAAGCGGCGAAGTTGGTGCAAGAAGCGATGCCAGATAAAAACTCCGATGAGGCTGGCGAGCTCAAA
>JANMYZ010000077.1:0-3949 GCA_031382605.1 Planctomycetota bacterium
GTTGCCAGTCCGCAGAACTCCAGTTGGCTCTCGCTCAATCCTGCGAGTTTGGTTGACGTGAGCGGGCGCGTCGATGTCAGCAGTGACATCATCAATGGCCGCGTCGAGGTCGCACCGCAAGGCGCGCTCGGCAATGCATCGAACGGCACCATGGAGGACAGCGTGGTGGTCTTCGCACCGGCGATGACGTGGGTGAAATCCGCCGACGGCGAAGCTTTCGCCCTCGGTTTTTATTCCGTCTCTGGCTTATCCATGACGCTGCCAGAAGGACGTTCCTCCATCGGTGCTGCTGGCGGATATGATACCACTGCCGAACTACGCTTTATGACTACCAGTGCGGCCTATGCCCGCACCATCGCCGATGGTTTGTCGGTGGGCCTCGCGGTGAATCTCAACTACGTCGATTTTCATTCCGATTCCATTACCCTCGCAGGAGCTGAAACCTCCGGTAATAACCAACTCGATTCATCGCTGGGCGGCGGCTTTGTCCTTTCTGCCTATCAACGCTGGGAACAACTCAGCCTGGGTGCGACGTTCACCTCGCGGCAATGGATGCAAACGCTTGATAAATACCGCGATCTCTTCGCTGGTTCGCCTGATCTGCCACCCGTTCTGCAAGTCGGTCTCGCGTGGCGACCGCTGAGCTGGCTGGAACCGCTGTTCGATTATCGCTTCATCGACTGGAGTTCCGTCGCGACCTACGGCAATAATCCGAATGACCAAGGCCTTGGCTGGCGCGATCAGCACATCTTCAAATTGGGATGTAACGCTCACCTGACGGACCAATGCACGCTGCGCACCGGAGTGTCGTACGGTCGTTCGCCCATCACGGAATCTGAGGTCTTTGCCAACGCCCTGTCACCGCTGGTGACGGAATGGCACGCGACTTTGGGCGTGGGCTGGATCGTCAACAAGCAATGGGATGTCCAGTTCGCTTATTTACACGGCTTCAAAAATGAACTCACCGACAACGGCGCCGATGCCAGCGGCTTCGCCCAGGGCAGCACCATCAGCTTGGAAGTCGATTCACTGATCATGGGCGTCGGTTGGCGTTACTGAGCATTCGCACGGTATTTGCCGCACCATTTTGTTTGCTGGCAAACGTTCACCGCAAAAACCTCAGAACGCCAGACCCATCGCGGACCAGTGCTCGGGCTGAATCCACTCGTCCGTGTCAGAGAGCGCGTTGACCCTCGTCGCTATCTCAGGTGGCTTCTTCGTCAGTCAGTGTCAGCATCCTGCCACTGAACCATGACGACCAAACACTTCGACATCAATCAAGCCTCACAACTGACGGGACTGTCCCCGTCGGTCCTCCGCATTTGGGAGCTTCGGTATCATTGGCCGAAGCCTGCGCGAAAATCAAATGGGTACCGCACCTACAAAGCTTCGCTCATTGAAGATTTGAAGTGGGTTGCCGGTCGCATCGCCGATGGCAAGACTATCCGTGAGCTGGTTTGCGAAGGCAAATTGGTGCGAGAAAGTAAGCCCAAAAGAAAGAAGCGGCCGATCAGCGCCGGCTTCAACTTTTCTGCGGTCCCGTCACCGACTACCCCAGAAGGCTGCGTTCTGCGCGAGCGGTTAGAAGTAGCCCTGCGCACTAGCGACGCCGGACAGGTCGCCTTGATTCAGTCGATGGCGGTACGCTTGCGCCCGACAGAACGCGAAGCGGCAGTGACGGCGGTGCTGCGCTGGTTTGCCGTGCAAAAAGGCTGTGAAGCTTTTTGGATTCTCGAATCTGAGGGCAGTCGCAGCGCTCGGGGAGCTGGCGTTTAATCGCTGATCACAGCGCCTTTGTTACGACGCTCGCCAAGAGCGCGAGACAAGGCGTCTGTCGCTGATCACGCCTAACAAACTCCGTCATTGACCACTGTCCTCACATCGATTTGACCAACGAACGTGACGATGCCTGGCATACCGCGACTTGGTTAATGAACTCTGAAATCACCGTGCGTTCGTTGATTCCGACCATGGGTGATAAATGAATCGCCATGGTCAAAATCAACAACGTGATTTCTTCAAGCGTTGGTGGCAAAGCAAAATCATTGGCGATGGCTTGCTGCAAGCGGCGTCCGTGGGCGCCGACGAAAGCAACCGGATCTGACGGATCGACCGGCAATTCGGGCACCGTTAAAAGATCGAACCATGGCGGCGGCAAAAAGGGAATGCGTTCATCGCCGCTCAATAAAATGCGCCGTTCGGCTTCGCTCACGATTGCGCCGATCACGATGTCGCCTGAAGCGCCAATCGCCGCCGCCGTCACCAGAAGTCCCCACACTAAATCGCCATAGGCGTCGTGCGCGGCGAGTCCTGGTGCTATCGTCTGAGAGGCGAGCCAATCGCCAAGCCGCTGTTTAGGTAACTGCTCGACATCGGGGCAACGAGTCAAACACGGATTCGCTCCGCCAGCAAAAGTAAATGTGCTCTGTTCTTTATCTCGTCGACGCGCCAACGGATAAACGCGACAGGCCAACGGACGGGATTGATGAACGGTGCAACCGCTCTGAGCACTATAGAACGTGCACGCGCTACGCCCCAAATGATCCGGCAAGCCATCGAAACGCAGCCGCGTGGCACCATCCTCGGTGTGTCGATCGCGACACTGCGCTGGGCTGATGCCCATATCACGTGCAAGAATCGCAATTTCCCAGGCGGTCATCGCGATACGGTGGCCATGACAACAACTTCCCGAACGGGTGCAGGTCAAAGGCAACTCAGATGCAAGAGAGAGCGGGTTCATAGGCCGAGAGCAACGCACACCGCGAGCCAAATACGAAACGGCTTAATTGCCTGTAAAAAAAGCCCTTTCACCTCTTCTCGGCCATGACAGAAGACGAATGCTCGTCCCTGATTTTCTCACTTGAAGATCCTGGAGTCGATGGGATCTTTCTGTCAGGTCTGTTCTGCGTGTTCAGCAATATCAACCGTTCAGCAATATCCTCAGTCATGTCAGCAACCCAAAGCGGGAATGCCGTAACCAGCATCGCTGAACCGAACATTGCCAAGCGCACCCTCACCGATTGAATTTGTTCCGTCGCTCACCTTGGCCCTCGTCATCTAACGGATAGGATGTCAGGCTTCGAACCTGATCATGGCGGTTCAAATCCGTCCGAGGGCGCCAGTTAGCAGCCATCAGCGCAGCCATCAGCAAACAGCAATCGACACAGCATCGGCGCTGCAACGGCCGGTAGATTCCGCGCCACAACATCAGACGCTCCGCTGTTCGGAGCCTGATCTTATGAGTAATGCAACATCAGTCGTCTATCTCGTCCGTCACGGGGAAACCGAGTGGGCTCGCAATGGGCGCCACACCGGACTGACCGATATTCCGCTGACGAAGACCGGCGAAGAAGCCGCCAGCCTGATCGCGAATGCCCTCGCTAACGTCACCTTTGCTCAGGTGTGGACCAGTCCTTTGCAGCGCGCCAAACGCACCTGTGAACTGGCTGGCTTTGGCGCACGGGCACAAACGGAAGCCGATTTAGTCGAATGGGATTATGGTGATTACGAAGGCCTACGAAGCGTTGAGATCCATCAACAGCGGCCTGGCTGGTTGGTGTTCAATGACGGTTGCCCTGGCGGCGAAATGCCTGCCCAGGTCGGCGCGCGAGTCGATCGTCTGATTCAGCGCTTACGAACCCAAACCGGCAAGACGCTGATTTTTTCAAGCGGACATTTACTACGCGTCATGGCCGCACGCTGGCTCGGACTGAAAGCAGAAGACGGGCGACATTTCGCACTCTCCACCGCATCGCTCAGCATCCTTGGCTACGAACATGGCGACCGTGATCCGGCGATCATGTTATGGAATCATCAGCAACACGCGATTCCTGGGCGATAACGGTTACTCTTTGCTCCTGCTTCCCGCGCCCCGGAGGGGCAACACGATAATAGCCCAGCACTTTAGTGCTGGGAAAAAAGCGCTTGTTTTGCTCAGTCCTGGAGGGAC
>JANMYZ010000108.1:0-1560 GCA_031382605.1 Planctomycetota bacterium
CCGACGATCCTGTGGTCCGTATCCTGAAGTCTGTAGTCGGTGCTCCTGCCCGACCGGATTGGACATCCGCGCCAGTCCCCTACGCTGCCCCGCCCCAGGAGAAGCCCCGTGTCGATCACCGAGCAGGATGTGCGCCATTTAGGCAAGCTTTCACGCCTCGCCTTGAGCGATAGCGAGATGCAGCGCATGGCCGGCGAGTTAGAGGCGATTGTCGGCTACGTGCAGCAATTGCAGAGCGTCGACACCACCGGCATCGAGCCGATCGCCAACGTCGCGGGACTGGTGAATATCACCCGACCAGACGTGGCCGGAAAGATGCTCGCTCAACGCCAAGTGTTGGCCAACGCTCCGGCAAAAAATGATGTGGCGATTTTAGTGCCGAAAGCGGTGGAACGATGAGCCGCTCACCTTCTGCCATTTCCATCGCCGCCAAGGTCAACAGCGGCACCAGCGCCGTGATCGAAGTCGAAGCTGCGCTCGCGCGGGCCAAGGCTGATACCTGCAATGCCATCATTCGCGCGCATAGCGAACGGGCGCTGGCCACCGCCAAGCGCATCGACGCACGCATTAAGGCTGGCGAGCAACTGCCGCTCGCAGGCGTGCCGATTGCGCTCAAAGATAATCTGTGCGCTGAGGGTATTGAAACCACGGCGGCGTCAAAAATTCTCAAAGGTTATATTGCGCCGTACACCGCCACTGCGGTCGCACGCTTGGAACAAGCCGGTGCGGTGGTGGTCGCCACGGTCAATATGGATGAATTCGCTTTTGGTTCATCGAATGAAACCAGCACCTATGGCCCAGTAAAAAATCCGGTTGATCCGACGCGTATTCCCGGCGGCAGTTCGGGCGGTAGCGCGGCATCTGTGGCGGCGGGCATCGTGCCGATTGCGTTGGGTTCGGACACCGGCGGTTCGATTCGCCAACCTGCTAGTTTGTGCGGTGTGGTTGGCATGAAACCAACCTACGGCACCGTCAGTCGCTATGGATTAATCGCCTTTGGTTCAAGCCTCGATCAGATCGGCCCGTTCGCCGCCAATGTCGCGGATGCGGCGTTATGCCTTGAAATCATGGCTGGTTGGGATGAACACGATTCTACCAGCGCGCGGCGCAGCCACGCCGGATTAGCGCAAGCAGCCAGCGGTACCTCACTCGACTCCCTCAAGGGACTCAAAGTTGGTTACGTTCCTGAACACGCGACTGGTTTGCAAAGCGAAGTGGGCGCGGCGCTCGAACGCGCCAAACAAGCGTTAGCTAAAGCCGGTGCCACTTTAGTGCCGGTGGAAATGCCGCACGAAAAATATGCCATCGCCATTTACTACGTGCTCGCCACGGGCGAAGCCGCGTCGAATCTTTCACGCTTCGATGGCGTGCGCTTTGGCCATCGCACTAACGAACCGCAGAACCTGCTAGAAATGTATGCGAAAAGCCGCGACGAAGGTTTCGGCCGCGAAGCCAAGCGCCGCATCATGCTGGGCACCTACGTGCTTTCGACCGGTTATTACGACGCGTATTATAAAAAAGCCATGCAAGTGCGTCGCCTGATGTGCCGCGACTACGAAC
>JANMYZ010000171.1:0-2437 GCA_031382605.1 Planctomycetota bacterium
ATTGGGAGCAACGGCGATGCCATAGGGTTCGGCAGTCATACGATCGCCTGCAATGCGCAGCGATGCGGGATCAGCCGCACTAGCAGCGATGCCAGCCAGGACAAGATAGTCGTTGGTGGCGGCGTCGATCTCGCCAGTGTCTAGGGCCTTCGCCAATGCGGCGTTATCAGGGTATTTCAGCACGACGGCATCAGGGTTAATTTGAGTCATATAGAATGAAGCGGTGCTGCCTTTGATGGTGCCAACTTTTTTGCCGTTCAAGTCAAGGTAGCTCTTGATCGGCGAAGCCGATTTCACGAGCAGCGCCTGACCATCCTGGAAATACGGAATGCTGAAGTCGACGCTGGACTTGGGCTTTTCAGGATTGGCTTCACGAAAACGCGTGATGGTCATGCTGGCGACCACCATGTCGACGAGTCCGTTGACGACCGCGTCGCCTCGCTGACTGAGCGTCAGCGGCACGAACTCAACTTTTTCGATGCCCATGCTGTGGGCAACGCCCTGAGCAATTTCAATATCGAAGCCAGTCCAATTTTTACCAATCTGGTAACTGAAAGGCGCGTTATTCGCAAGCACGCCGACGCGCACGGTTTTGTTCGCCTTGACCTGGGCAAGCACGTCAGCGCCAGCAGTCGAGCCAGTGCGCTCATCAGTGCAGGCGGTGAAGGTCAGTAGCACAGCAGCAAGGAACAGAAACGGGAGGCGCATAATCATGGTGGTTACCTTGGTCGATGGTCTGAAAGTAAGTGAAAATCGTCATCTAGCCTGAAACGAGTGCGACGACGAAATCAGTGGAAACGACGCTGTTTCACCGTGCCGTAGCGCAGCTGCATGCACTTGCGCAGCTTCTCGCCCAGAACTTCGTCGTTAGGCTTCTTCTCGGCCAAGGCGCTGTAATCCTGCATCGCTTTGGTCAGATACTGGTAGGCGATTTCATAGTGTTCGTCGCGCGCTGGAGAGTTGCCTTTGTCGATTGCGGTATTGTAGGCTTCTTGTCCCTTAGCGAAAATGAGGTCGGTTGCGGCTTCGCTGCCATCGCTGGTGATCGCCGCCGCTTCAACCTTAGCCTTGGCTTTTTTACCGGCGCGTTGAGCGGTCACTTCATCGGGGTAATAAATCACTCGCTGAGCGTTCAGCTTTGCCGCTTCAGCACTGTCACTGGCGAAATAAAACGGCGTGTCGAGCTCGGAACAGAACGGACCTTTTTTGTTCACCGCCACCACTGACGGCTTCTCGGCCGCTTTGGGTTCATCGCTGGTTGCCCACAGGCCGGTCTTGGCTTTGCGCGCTTTAGCCTCGGCCAATTGCACTGACTTTTCGAGCGCATCTGGCTTCGCACCATTTTGAAAACGCGCGAGTCCAGCTTCGACCAGCTTGGCGTTGATGTTATCTCCGTTGATAAGAAATTGAACTTTGGCCGCTCCCATTTCGTCAGTGCCAAACGTATCGTTGAAAATAATGGAAACTTTCTTGCCTTTCAACAACTCCGTCAACTTGGCTTGCGCCTTGGCCCGCGTGGCGTCATCCGCCGGCACCGCCACATGTGCTAAACCCAGCACCACCGGGAAAGTCTTGGTCATCACCACCACGCGATCCGGCGCAGGTACGGCAATTACCGGATAAGCATCGGCGGCAAAGCCGACTCCACCGACTCCGCCACCCGCGATCAGCGCCAGCGCGACAGCAACACGACAAGGAATTAAGGACGACAATGACATACGCACTCCTGCGGACCACGAACGGGCGGGCATGGTGGAGAAGTGCTCACCCGTAGGCAAGTGCGGGATCGGCGTTTCCCGGCTAGAGCGCCAGACGCCATCCATCAATGAATGGGAAAATGCTCATCAGTAGAAGATGAGATGGCCACGGCACACACTGTGACCATCCCCCTCTTCAAACCGGACTCGCAGATTTCCCGCACGCAGCCTCGTCCTTTATTACATCGACCCGTGACGTGAATAAGCAACTTGGAAGAAGCATGGAAATGGCCTGAAAAACAAGGGAAAGGAATCGGGTACTTCCCCCAGCCGGAACGGCTGGGGGAAAGGGGCGGACTTATCAGCTTAGAAGTATGAGAGAGCTATTAACGGTCACCAAAGGTTGTGTGCCTACATTTTGTCGTACATTATTGAGTCGGCGTCCTGCATCACCGCGCTGGAAGGCGCGTCAAGATATGCGTATGTCCTTTATTTCCTCTTTTTTATTTCTAGCCTTTTATGCGGACATTAGCGAGGCCATCCTTTACCAGGCCAGCAATCTTCCTCCCTTTTTTACGGTTTATCAGCGGGCAGCAGGACTGGTGGCTTCATTTGGTAGCCTTCACTCTGTGGGTTAGGGTTGGTGTCGTAGCGCAGGACAGGAGTAGTGATGAGGTCGGTTGGAAAAGGGTGTGCACGTGCTCCAGCTCGGATGGGGTCTAATCGGAGGTTGATCGCAT
>JANMYZ010000187.1:0-2593 GCA_031382605.1 Planctomycetota bacterium
AATATTTTCCGGCAGCGCCTCCATCGGTTCGAGTTCGGGCACTTCCAAGGCTACGCGCTCGCCGCCTTTCAGAAATAAACCGGCCTTCGACACGCCCGGTTCGATCACGCAGCGGCCATCTTTAATCAGGCGCGAAATCAAGCTGCGAGTGCAGCCATCAAGAACGGATTCAAGCCACACGTCCAATCGTTGGCCGGCAGCCTGCGAAGGCACGGTGAGCTGATGCAACATGAGAGACTCCTGCGGGGGCGTGGTTATGGATCGTCGCCAGCCGCTGCAAGTCCGCTGACGACGACGTTCTCCCTCTTGAGGCGTCCATCACTTGTGGCACGGTCGCTATGGTCTTTCGACATCGCCAAGGAGTGCAGCAGTCGTGGAAAATTCAGCGGTCAAAGTGACCTCGATCGGCATGGTCCTCGATTGGCCGCAAGGTTTCAGCGCAGCTCTGCCCGACGAGCCTTGGTTGGTGTTGCATGCGTACCCTCGCCAAGAAAAAAAAGTCATCGAAGACTTGCGCCGCCGCAACCTTCCTGGCTGTGCGTTCTTCGAACGACGGCTGCGTCATTATCCTGGGAAAGGCACGCAAGAGAGTCTGATCCCGCTCATTCCTGGATATCTTTTTGTCGCCGGTGGCCGCGAGCAACGCGAGGCGATTTACGATACCAAACGCGTGGTGCGCATCATTGATGTGCCGCGTCCACTCGAACTGGTCAGCGACTTGCGCAACCTGATCGCCTTGGTCACCGCCGTCGCACAAGCTCCGCTGATGGTGCGCCCTGAACTGGTGCAGGGCAAAAAGATTTCCATCACCAACGGCACCTTCGCGGGATGCAGCGGCATCATCACCAAGCGCAAACATGCTTTTGAATTGGTGGTGAATCTTGAACTGCTGGGCACGTCGGTTTCCGTGACGCTGCCTGCGGAATATGCCGAACTGGCGATAACGCCACGCGAGTAAGCCAGCTCTTCAAATAACGCTAGCCGAAACCGAGGGTCTTCGGGACGCCCTAGGAGCGACCTGAAACTTTGAAGTTCCAGGTCCTTAAAAGCGTTATTTCTTGGAAATACTCTGAGACTTCGTGGTGACTTCTGAAGCCGATTCATCGCTATCGTCCAAGTGCGCCCATAAGACCACGACTCCCGTGATTAATGAAACCACAGCCAACGAATAAAACTGATCTACGGGAAGCATCCAGCCAAGAAACAGCGCGACCGCTAGACCGCTACCAATGATAAGAATAAAGAAGTTGTGCACTAAGCTCATCACCGTCGCACCACGCCCTGGATTTCCCTGCGCGGCAGCAAAGGCCATCAATCGCGCATCAAGGACGTTCGTCGGCGCCGCGAACAGACCACCTAAGAAAATCAACGACACCGCACCTGACACAAAACCCTGCACCAGCAATTCATAGCAGGCAATCAACACACCCAAGCCAATATATGAACCAATCACATGAATGTGACGATTCATTCGATACGAAATAAGATTACCAGCAATGGCTCCGATCGCTGGAAAAATCACTAAAATAACCGCTTTGTCTGGTTTCAAATCCAAACGTTCCGTCGCGTCGATAAAGGCCGCCAACACTGCTGCCGAGGCAATACCCCAGGCCAAGCCACCAGCAACAATCAACGCCCAGCGGTCGCGCACCATGCTGACGGTGCCCGTCACCAGATCGCGCATACCAACCGAGAACGGAATCGCCGGCGTCTCGGGCGGATTTACCTTCAACCCGATAATCGTCGCAAAAATTGCAAAAACGCACAGCACAACATGACGAGCAGTGCGACTATCTATCTTTTCAAACAGCAAGGTACCAAACACGGTGCCCGCCAATAAACTAATGACCAACGAAGCATTAATAATCCCCATTACCAAGGTATTGGAACGGCCACTGGCAGCAGCAAGCAGCGGCACAACTTTTCCCCGTGCTGCGCACGCCGTACCGTAGGCCAAGCCAACGAAGATCGCAGATAACCACGGATTGAACCACAACGTCAACAACGCACCGAGGCCAACACCAGCGGAAGATAACACAAACAACCACGCGACTCGCCAAGCCCCAGCCAGCGGTGCGTTAACCAGATAACCGATTAACACTCCAAGTGTGAGAACTGCCGCAAGACCTTGCGTGATCGCTTCTTTCAGCGTGCCTTTCGCAATGGCATTTTTTAGCACCTCATCCATCCACACAAAAGGCATGGCCGGAGGATGAGCCTCATCGAAATCCAAAGCGATCTCACCAATCAGCACAAACTTGAGCCCAGCGAATCCCATCCCGGTAAGCACGGTTACTAAGACCGCAGGCCAAATGGGAGTGCGAGACGATTTGAGCACAGTGAGTTCAGTCACGGGAATTATCCAGGGCGGTTCGGGGACGGCAGTATTCGAGCGATCGGCGCCTGTCCACCACGGCCCGACTTTGGCTCTTCATCGGATCTCGTGCTTCGGCCTAGAAAACGCAGTTGAAAACAATTTTACCGCCAAGACGCCAAGACGCCAAGACGCCAAGACGCCAAGACGCCAAGAGCGCAAAGGACTTATAGCAAAGATAAGATTCACCCAATTGGTGAAGACCAAGAGCGCACACAT
>JANMYZ010000213.1:0-14694 GCA_031382605.1 Planctomycetota bacterium
AAATACATCATGCCAGTCAATCGACGCTGCATCATGGCACCAACCCGTCGTATCCAGCATTCGTCCCGAGGCATTTGGCCTCGCATCCGATAAGAATGCCGACCAACCATCCGACACAACATACGGAAGCACGATTCATAACCTTCCTGAACAGCCCAGTCGTGAGGTATGGAGCCTTTGCTGGCGATCCTGGAACGGCAGAAATAAGTCCTGGTATTGAACACCATGCGCCGACCGTGGTCGCAGACCACCACATCAAGCACTTGTTGATGCAGCAGTCTAAGCCTGCGAGAGAGTTCCCGTCTTCGCCCATGCACGGAGACATTCCTGTTGGATCTGTCGCGTTGGGCACGAAGTGCGCCGCATAGAGCAACATGCCATCCTGATAACCGTCCATGGACACCGGCATCCAACCAACCAACTGCCGCCGCTCACCAAGCCTGTGCTTATATTGTTTGTTCATCTCAGTCCAAGGCAGCGTCATGTTGGGGTCACGCTCAATAAACCGTCCTAACGTCCCCGAGTACATCCGCGCCCGGAAGTACAAAAGTTTCGTCTCTTTGTCCTCATAGCGCCCCGTAAATCCGACCTGCTGATTGTACGACGAGACGGCGCGCGTCGTAATTCCGTCAGGCGCAAGCACCGTTCGCTGCCCATACGAGTCGTATCGGTACCTCTCTACGACGCTCCCCGCCGCGTTCGTCAGCGCCGCCACCGAATAGAGATGATTCGCATGCGCATAAAACCGCTGCCCGCCACTCAGCCGGTAATACCCCTTCTTCGGAGCGCCTGGAGCCGGGTCGCCAAACGTCGCGTTGCTAAACGTAATCGTCCCGCTCTGCGCACTCCGGAAAACAAAAGCCCCCTTCGCTCCGTACGCGACATCGCAGGTACTCGGGAAGGCGAAGGAATCCCATTCGTTCGCACACAACGTGTAGCCGCTGATGTCGTTGTTGCTGGCGCTGGTTTGGGTCGCGAGTAATTCATCGACATACCACTCACCCCCAACGCTCCCCGTCAACTCAGCAACCGAACAGCGTTGCATACCTTGCAACCACTTCGCGTCAGCCGATCCACCAACATGTACGACAACGGCCAGGGCCTGAACGACAGATCTGTTAACCGTCATAACGAAGTGGCGATGGGAGGCATCGTAGACGTAGGCGGAGGTCGCCGTGTTCATCGTCGTAGTCGTGAGACGCTTTATGGGATCGCACACGTAGGCGTAGCTGGTCGTGCCGACGTTGGTCCGATGACCTTGGGGGTCGTTGATGTTCGCCTCTGTGGCTTCACATACCGGGCTATATTCCCGCGTTTTATGGCAAAATATAGCACCGGTGCGCGTGGTGGCGAGCCGACCACCAACTATCGTTGGTGGATTGTTTTGCGTCTGGATCGTCACGCTGCGTTCATCATCGTAGTCATGGATTTTTTCCTGTTCGATGCCTGTGGTCTTCATTGGCCTTGCTCTCTTTTGCTCTCTGTTGCTCATTTTTTCGTCGTCAGACTTATCGCAGAACGCATCGTAGGCATAGATGAATCGCGTCACTTTACGAACGCTGAGCGTGAACAGCGTATGTCTGTCTCCATACGTGCGACTTTACAGAAGACCATTGCCGATTTCGTCAGCACCGCTCTGACGCAGCATCAACGACCCAGAGCGGCGGTAAATCCGGGCGGTAATCCTGGTTTGGTGGCCACTAAAATTTCTAGAATGGCGCGGCGGTCGCTTGGCGAAAGATGAGGAAACGATTCATTGTCGATGATGGTCGTGAGCACAGTTAATAAGCGCTCTAATACATAATTGCGCACTGCTGGCGGCAGTGCGTCGAAGGCTTCGCTATAGATCAAATGGCTGAGCGGATAATGCATTAAACGGCGCTGCAAATCGAACTCGCGCAAAGAACGTCCCTGCGGGTCGTGTGGGCCTTTGGCCGCAAATTCCCTTGTAAAATCAGAGGTTCCGCGCACCGGTCCGCTCAAGGCCGCTTCATCGACGTACAGCATATACCGCAGCAAGGCTTCGCCCACGCTGGCGATGCGTCGGGTGGTGGTTTCACTGCGAAATTCAGGCCGACGACCTAAAGCGTTATTCATTACTACATCATCGCGTAATGCCCGGCGCGTTTCGAAAGACGCGCGCGTGATCAGATTATGCATCTGCAATTGATGGCTCAGCACCATCAACGCCACCACGTCGCTATGCGGGGTCAAATAAGGACTGACATCCAGCAAATCAGCCACCGTCGTGAGATTCGAACCGCTCTTTCGCTCAATGGTTTCTGGCGTCACGTTCGGTGTAAAAATTTGATTACCCATGTGCAAGCCATCGGCGGTCGTACCGGTGACGTACCAACCGCCCCAGCGCTGCGCCAGCGGAGTGCGTTGGTCAGTGACATAACTCCCCGCCGTCAAAATCGGGCGACCGTCTGCGTCGGGATAAACGGAGCGCATCATCATGCCCGGAACGCCGCCTGTGAAAGCGTTGGAATCATGGCACTGAAGACATTCCTGCGTTTCCCGACGTGGCGAAGGAACTTTCTCGCGGTCGGTCGGCATCGCGTAAAACATCGTGCCTTGCCGTGGGTCGGTGCTGGCGATTTCTAGCACGGCACCATTTTGAACCATTCCAACATAGACCTCATCATTGAAATACAGCGCACGCGGACGTTCGGGCATGATCCGTTCGCGTTGCAGGCTGGTCTTTGAAAAGACCAACGTCTGCGATGACGTGGGGATGTCCAAAGCCTCCAACAGCGACGGCAGCCAACCGTGATTTTCGTCCCAACGCAACTTCACTGCGCCGCTGTCTAATCGCTGGACAAGGCGAGCCACGGGATCATCAGCTGCCGTGGCGCTGTAGCGGATGGGCTCTTCGTCGTAGTCTTCGCTGCGCAACACGCTGGTGCACAGTACGGCGGCAAGGACGAACCAAAGTAGAACTGGGGACTTTAGGATCTTCATGTCTTTTATATCAGCTTAGTCTGAGAACGTTGCAATAAAATCAACGCATCACCGCTCGGCAGAGGCTTGCGGAACTAATTGTATCTGAATAGCAGCAGCGACAGCCGCTGCACGGCGGCGGGCTTCGGTCACGTCATCGGCAGCCGCCACGGCCACCGCTAATCGCCGTTTGCCGGTGCACACCGGTTTGCCGAATAAACGAATTTGGCTTTCAGGAATCGCCAACGCCTGATCCAGACCGCTGAATACCGGAACCCCCTCACCGGTGGCCAATATCGCCACGCTGGCGGCCGGGCGCAGCAAATGGATCTCTGGCACTGGCAGGCCAAGAATAGCGCGTGCATGCAGCGCGAATTCGCTGAATTGCTGACTGCCAAGCGTCACCAAACCGGTGTCATGCGGGCGCGGGCTGACCTCACTGAAGATCACCGCTTCATCGTTCGTTGCGGCGTCGCCGGTGACAAATAATTCGACGCCAAAAATACCATAACCGCCGAGCGCACTGACGACCTGTTTGGCGATGCGCTGCGACTCTGCCCAGGCAGCCGCGCTCATCGCGATCGGTTGCCACGATTCACGATAGTCGCCGTCGATTTGAATGTGTCCGATCGGCGGGCAGCACTGCACGCCATTAACTGCCGACACCGTCAGCACGGTAATTTCATACTGAAAGCGCACGAATCCTTCGACGATGCAGCGACCCGCGCCAGCGCGACTGCCCTCTTGGGAATAGGTCCACGCTTTGGCCAAATCTGCTAAAGATTTGACCACACTTTGGCCTTTACCTGACGACGACATGACCGGTTTAATCACGCAGGGATAGTGCAATGCCTGCGCCGCTTCGGTGAATTCCGCCAAGGTCGCGATGAAGCGATAAGGCGAGGTCGGCAACTGCAATTCCTCGGCCGCTAATCGACGAATACCTTCACGATTCATCGTCAGCTGAGCAGCGCGCGCTGAAGGAACGACGACAAATCCTTCTTTCTCCAATTCGATTAACGTACTCGTAGCGATGGCTTCAATTTCCGGGACGATCAGGTGTGGACGTTCTTGCTCCACCACCTCACGCAGACGCTGACCATCAAGCATGGAAAATACATGACTGCGATGCGCTACCTGCATTGCCGGTGCGTTCGCGTAGCGATCACAAGCAATGACCTCGCAGCCGAGGCGTTGCAGCTCGATCGCCACTTCTTTGCCGAGCTCGCCTGATCCCAGCAACAGAACGCGTTGAGCAGAGGCAGACAATGGAGTACCGATGGAGGTCATGAGATGATTCCAAAAAAGCTGGGGACAGGGAACTCGGGTCGAAGCGTTTTCCAATCCTAAGCGAAGCAACTGGGATTTAGGACTTCAACCGGCCGAGCCAGAATCACGAGGCGAAGGCAACGCATGGAGAATGGCTAACCACAGAGGGCACAGAGGGCACAGAGAAAGGCATTCTGACTTTCCTCTGCGCCCTCTGTGCCCTCTGTGGTTAGACTTCTCCGATTTTTGTCTTCGCTTGGATTCCGGCTCTGCCGGGCTGTGGTTGGTACTTCTCCATTCGAGTTCTTTATTATAGCTCCGGCTCAACTGAGCTGAATTCAATGGCAGGATTTGATGCCCACCCGGAATGCCGCAGAACAAAAAAACGCCCCGGAAAACCGGGGCGTTTTTGAATGCTGTTAAGACGCGAACTCAGACTTCGAGGCGGACGAATCCGGTGACGGTCAAGCTGTGACGCTTGGCGTACTGTTCCACGCTTTCGCCCTTTTCGGCGTCGAGCAACATTTCTTGCTCCAACAGTACTTTCTCTTTGTAGAAACGGCCAAGCTTGCCGAGCACAATCTTGGGACGCATCGCTTCTGGTTTGCCCTGCAGCTCTGGTGTGGCGAGGAGGATTTCTTCCTCTTTCTTCACCACTGCTGGATCGACACCCGCGCGGGTCAGCGCGATCGGCACTGGGTTGGCCGAGGCCACGTGTAAAGCGATCATGCGCAATTTGAGCGGATCGCCGGTGCCGCTGACCAAGGTTGCGATTTTGCCGCCGTGATTGTAACCAACCACGACCGCACCCGTCAACGCAGCGACCTTGGCGATCACCAAGTTTTCGCCGATCAATTGGATTTTCCCTGGAATACTTTCCGCCACCGTCGCCACGCCAGCGACGCCAGCGTACTTGGATTTATTCAAGCTTTCGACGTCGGTCGCACCGCCAGCAAGGCCGGCATCGGCGAGCGATTTGACGTAATCTTTGAAGACATCGTTACCGGAAACGAAATCGGTCTGGCAACCCAGCAATACGATCACGCCTTTGCCATCGGCCAGCGCCATGCCCAAACCACCGTTGGTGGTTTCGCGGCCTGCGAACTTATCAGCAGCCGAAAGGCCCTGTTTACGCAGGTGGTCAATCGCAGCTTCGATCCAGCTATCTTCGGTGGTGTGGGCGCCCTTGGTGGCTTCGAGAGCCTGCTTGCACTTCATCATCGGCAAGTTGCAGCGGTCGCGGAGACTCATCACCAGCTTGGCGGAGATCTCAAGATTCGGGGTGTTCATGGTAAATAGTTTTCGTTGAGGTGTGGGGACAAACACACGGCCGACCGCAAATGACGGCCGGCCGAGGTTCGGATGACACGGATAAGCAAATCGCTCAGACTGGGAAAGCCGTCAGGGACGGAGCAGCCGCTGCGGGAGCAACTGGTTCTGTGCGTTGGACCTGATCGGCGCGGCCTTTGGCCAAACCGTCGAGGACCACTTTGATCACCGCTTGAATGGCGCGGATACCGTCGTCGTTGCCTGGGATGGCCAGGTTGACCAACTCAGGATCGGTGTCGGTGTCGACCAAACCGATGATGGGAATGCCAAGGCGCTGAGCTTCACGAACCGCGCTCATTTCCTTCTGCGGATCGACGATGAACATCGCGTCAGGCAGTTTCGACATGGTGCGCACACCTTCGAGGTTGCGCAGAATACGACGGCGTTCACGGCCATCGCGAGCCTGGACCTTCTTCGATTCGCGGTTGTATTCCATGGTGCCCATGTTGCGCTCGATTTCTTCGAGGCGACGGATGGAAGCGCGCACGGTTTCAAAGTTGGTCAACGTGCCGCCGAGCCAACGCTCAGCAACAAACGGCATACCAGCGGCGCGAGCGGCGTCACGAATGACATCGCGTGCCTGACGCTTGGTACCAACGAACAGCAAGGTCTTGTTGGCCTTGCCGAGTTTGGCGGCGTAATAATACGCCTGAATTAAACCGCGAACGGTTTCTTTGATGTTGATGATGTGGATGGAATTGCGCTTGCCGTAGATGTACGGTTTCATGCGCGGATGCCACATGCTGGCGGCGGTTCCAAAATGGATGCCGGATTCCAGCAATTCCTTCACGTTAACAATAGCCATTTATGCTCCAGGCCCCCTCTGCACGGGGGTCAGTTTGGAAGTGCGCGTTGGTTTGAAGCACCACATCCGTCGGCGCACTCCCGACGCATCCACTTTGGTTAAAGGAGGACGCGCGACAGCAGCGGATGTGGTTGCAGGCCGGACACCCGGCCTGTGGGAGGGCGGAAAGCTACGAACTCATGCGGGACGGTCAACTGGCGGATGGACGCCTGGGAGCGTTTCGCTGCGGCAACGACGTTGCAGGAGAAATCACGGCTCGAAGCTGCGTGAAACTGCGCAATGCCGATTGGGTTGCGTATGAAACACAGCACGAGTGTGACATGAAGCCTGCTCGAAACCTTTCAGTGATCGTTAACACCCAGGCGGCGATCTGCCAGTGTTGAGCCCGAATAACCCACGTCACTAGCTGCTGCCACCTGCCGTTTCATCACTCCGCAAATTTTCAGAAAGACATCACCATGAAACCTCTTCTTTTTCTGCTGATGGTTTTACTTAATTTTTGCGCGCTGTGCCCGGCGGTGGATTACACTACGTGGTCAAACTCTGGATCCATGTTTATTAACACGACCGCAGAGGGCGCAAATCTGCCGGCGATGGCTTCGGAAACCAATTTTCCTCTGCTCGTGCGACTGAACGGGAGCAACTTCACCTTTGCTCAGGCGCAAAGCGACGGTCGGGACCTGCGCTTCGCCATTCAAGGCGCGGGCACTGTGACCCAGCCAGCCACCGCCTTGGCGTACCAGATCGAGCAATGGGACGCCACCAACAGACTCGCCGCCATCTGGGTAAAAATTCCGAGCATTACCGGTAATGCCCGGCAGGAAATAAAAATGTATTGGGGCAACGCTGCGGCGACCAGCGAATCAAGTGGCACTGCGGTTTTTAGTGCAGCCAATGGGTACGCCGCAGTGCTGCACATGAACGAAACGGTCCAAGACGCGGTCGGCAACGTTAGCGCGAGCGATACCGGCACCACGTTGAGTGACGGCATGATCGGTAAAAGTCGCTACCTTTCCAACGGCAAAGGCGTGAATTGCGGGGACAACATCGTAAGCTTTTCACAGGGAAATACCCCCCATTCCACTCAGGCCTGGTTCCGGACCAATGCGGTCAATGTGGAAATCGTCGATTGGGGCCGCGAAGATGGAGGCACCGGAGGGAAAGTGCAAATCAGGATGATCAGCCCCCCTCGCATCTATGTCGATGGCAATTTCGCCAGCATCTTGGGCACTACCACCTTGAGTCAGTCGCAATGGCACCAGGTCGTGCATACCTATGCACCCGGCAGCAACAATGTGACGAGCATCTACGTCGATGGGCAACTTGATTCCTCTACCAACGTCACCATGAACCTGCCCAATCCGTCAATTATGCGGATCGGCGGCTGGTATAATAATTATAGTTTCATTGGCGACATCGACGAAGTGCGCATCTCCAAAGTGGCACGCTCTGCCAACTGGATCAAGCTGGAGTACGAGAACCAGAAGACCCTGCAAACTCTGGTCGGCATTTTGGTCCCGAGCGGTTCGACCTTCTCTGCCACGCCTGCTACGGTGACCGTCAATGAAGGCGTCAGCGCCAATTTCACCGGCCAGGCTGGCGGTGCGCAGAAAGTTTCTTGGCTGCGCGTGCAAAATGGCGTGGAAACCGTGCTCGCAGTGGACCAATTTTCGCTGACTATTCCCGCTGGCCGGGTGACGGGTAATCAGAGCTACACCATCCGCTTCAAGGGCGTTTATCCCACTGAAATCAAGACGGTCGATATTCCGGTCACCGTCACCGAGGATGTTCCAGATCCGGTCTTTACGCTGACCGCGCCTGCCACATGGAATGGTCGCGATACCATCACTGTCTCCCCGAATATCACCAATCTTGCTGCTATGCAGGCGAAAGGCGTGACCACGTTTGCGTATTCTTGGAGCGCGACCGGGGTCGCCGTGACCAAGACCAGCGTTCCTGGAACGCTGACTTTGCTGCGTTCTCAGGGCAGCGGCACCCTGACGGTGACGTTGACCATGGACAACGGCGGGGCGTTAGTCACCAGCACCAAAACCATCACCGTCCAAGAACCGACTACGGACGCCTGGGCGATACGGACGCCGGGCGCCAGTGAAAAAGCGGTTAATAATCAATTTTATGCCCGCGATAATTCGGGGACCGGCAAGCTCTATTACAACGGCACCTTGGCTGCTGGAGCCGCCACGTCGGTGTTCTTAAAAATCTATACCACCGACACCGGCACGGATGTCACTTATAGCAGCAACGTCCTCACGCTCGGAAGCGCCAGAACCTATGCCTTCACCGCGCCCCTGACCGCTGGTAAAATAACCTACAAAGCGGTGTTCGGTTCGACCGCCAGCGGAGTCGACACCATTCTTGATACGGTGAGCAATGTGATCTGCGGCGATGCCTATATTATCGAAGGGCAATCGAACGCTGAAGCCGTAGCCGACAACGCAAATGACACCACCACTAGCCCATGGATTCGCACCTATGTGTCTGCGGGTGGCTGGGGAAATGCCGTCAAAAAGGGCACCAATTGGTGGATCGGTTATTGGGGCAAGGATCTGGCCACCCGTTTGTTGACGACGTATAATATGCCCATTTGCATTATTAACGGGGCGGTCGGAGGAACTCGCATTGATCAGCACCAGGCCAATCCCGCCAACCACTACGACACCAATTCACCCTATTCCATCTACGGCAATTTGGTAACGCGTGTAGCCGCGGCCAAGTTGACCCATGGCATACGGGCCGTGCTGTGGCATCAGGGCGAACAAGACCAGGGATCAGGTGGACCAACCGGCGATTATGCATGGAAGTCGCATCAGCAATATTTCGTCGACATGTCGGCGGCCTGGAAGCAGGACTACCCCAATCTTACCCATTATTATATCTTTCAAATCTGGCCAGCCGCCTGTGGCGACACGGCGACCTGCGACCAACTGCGCGAAGTCCAGCGAACCCTGCCCTCTTTGTTTTCGAAGATGCGCATCATGTCCACCCTTGGCATCAACCCTGGATCGAGCTGCCATTACCCAGCCGCTGGCTACCTGCAATTTGTCACCTTGATGAGCCCGCTGTTGGAACAGGACTTTTATGGCCTGGTTCCCACTGCACCGATCACCGCAGCGGACGTGAAAAAAGCCTCTTACACCACGGCGGCGAAGAACGAAATCGCCTTGGAATTCGGCCAAGACATGGCCTGGAACAATGCCTCCGCATTCTTGTTTTATCTTGATGGAGTCACTGGCAACGTGGCCAGTGGCAGCGTCGCAGGCAATATCATCAAGCTGCAATTAAAGGCCGCATCCACCGCGTCGACCATCACGTATCTGAAGGGTACCGCATGGAACGGGGACCAGTCGATGATTCTCAAGGGCGCGAATGGTCTCGCCGCGCTGACGTTTCACGGCGTTTCGATCTTAGCACCAGGCCCGCTCGCGCCGAGTAATCTGAGCGCGACGGCGATATCGACCAACCAAATCAATCTGGCGTGGACCGATAATTCCGCTAACGAAACTGGCTTCAAAATCGAACGCGCTACGGCGCTCGCCGGTCCCTACACGCTCATCACCACCACGGCGGCCAATGCCACAACGTACAACAACACCGGACTAACCGCTGGCACGCAGTATTTTTATCGGGTGAGCGCCACCAATGCGATTGGCGATTCTGCGACGATCACCGCCAATGCCACGACCCAGGCGTCAGACACGGCAACCAACGACAGCAGCAGCGACAGCAAATCGTGCGGCATCGGCTCTGGCATGTCAGCCATCGGCGGACTCATCCTGCTTGGCCTAGCGGGGCTGATGGGAATGTCGTCGCGTCGTCGTTGGTGAAGGTATTTGCTAAGATTAAGTGAAGCTGACAGTCCTCTGGGCACAGCCGAATACCAAAAGCTGAACGCCGAAAGCTGAACGCCGAAAGCTGAATGCCGAAAAGCCGTCGCCACTCAACCAATTTGATCGGGCGGCAGGCTTCCATCACTCGCTTCCGGATCGTCAACCAACGGCAGATCATGCCGACTTTCTTCTTGGTAGTAACGCATCCCACGCATGGCGCGGACCAACTCCGTTTCAGCCGGCCGTAATTCGTGGGTTGCACGCAAGCGATCTAATGCCTGCACCAACGCCGTAGTCGGATCATTCGCCGGTGGTTCAGTCAACACTTCCGCTGGAGGAGGCGTCCCAGGCTTGCGCTCCAATGCAGCGCCCGGTTTGGTGCGTTGACGCTGGCCCTGACCCTGGCGCGGCGGTTCGCCAGAGATGCCGTTGAGGCCGGGAATCGAGATATGATCCGCCATCTACCGCCAAGGATCGGTAGAAAAACGCCGAAGGTAAGTCTTATGTCCGATGTCCTTCCCATGTCCTTCCCATGTCCGATGTCCGATGTCCGATGTCCGATGTCGCTCGCGCAGGGCCGAGGGTGGCGACTAGTTGATGTGATGGTCCAACGACTTCGGACTTCGGACATCGGAAATCTGACATAGAAAGGACATCGGAGACTTTGCTGTGCACGGTCTCTCCTTAGTTTCTGGCCATGTCTGTTACCTTTGGTCCCGAACACCGCCTACACGACGGACGCGATTACAGTCGCGTCTTCAATCGTCAGCAAAAAGCCGCTGGTCGGCATGTGGTGGTGTTGGTACGTCCGCGCTCGCCGAGCGAAAAACCACATGGTCGAGTTGGCGTGATGATCGCGGTAAAAACTGCACGTTTGGCGGTTCGGCGTCATCAACTCAAACGCTGGGTACGTGAATTATTTCGTCACGAACTCAAGTCGGCAGCCGTTGGTTTCGATGTCGTGGTGCTCTTTCGTAGCGATCCGCCGCCCGATGCTCACCAACTGCTGGATCAGGAAATTCGTGCGCTGCTGCCCAAGGCGCTGGCGACCAGCGCTCAACCGGGACCACGACGCGGACCGCACAGACCGTCTCGTCCGGCAGGGAAAAAAGCGTGATTGCTCGTTTCGGCATTTGGTTGGTGCGTCTGTACCAACGTCTGCTGTCACCATTGAAACCACCAACCTGCCGTTTTGCGCCGACCTGTTCGGAATACACCGTCGAAGCGTTGCAGCGTCACGGGGCCATAAGTGGTGGATGGTTAGCGACGCGACGTGTCTGCCGCTGTCATCCGTGGGGTGGCCATGGGTACGATCCCGTACCGGACACGAAATCATCGACGACGGCTGCGACTCCGCTCACTCAGCCGCTCACTCAGCCGAAGGCGCCACGCCAGTGATGACTAACGATTCAATCTCGATGCTGGTGACGAAACCGTCTTTCAGCTGCACGGCTTGAATTATCGGGGTCAATGCGCCACCAACAGGAAGTTGCACTTTATCGCTTACTAAAACACCGTTACAGCGGATGGTTGCTTTATATTCGGCGTCCACCTGCACTTCAATGTTCTGCAAGGCGTCGCTCGTTAACACGCCGGTCCAACTAGATTTTGCGCCTTCGAATCCATTCGTCTTGGCGTTGGTCGTCACCACCAAACAAGAATGAGGACTACGCGTATTATTGAGGCCCACACGCCAGCGACGATCGCCGGACGCAACGCCAAACAGCAACATGTTGATATTGGGCGATAATTTAAGCTGACCGGTCAGATGAAATGGCGCACGCAGGGCCTGTTTCCATTGCAGTGTTGGGATATCATTTTCCTTGGCTTTGCCCTCGCTCGGAACGATGACGGTGGTGATCCAGCTCATTCCCTTTGGACCAACCCGAGCACCCTGACCAATAAAGTCCTCAATAAACCAAGGATTATTGGATCCGTCATAGGTGACCGTCACTTCGTTGCCGCTACGTACGACCCGAGCACGAACGTCGAGCACGCGGGTTTTACGTTCGAGCTCTTGCACCGCTTTGGTCAGTGGGCTGTCCGGAATAGTAGCGAATACCTCCGCAGCGTCCGGCAAGCGCCAAACCCATAACATCGCGGCAATCATAGCAGTGCGATCATCATCCGATTCTGAGCTCTCTTCAAGCGCCTTGGTCAACAACTTACGCAGCGGCAAGACGAGCTGTTTTCGCTCTTCCTTTTTTTCAGTCGTGTTTGCGCCCACTTGAACAATAAAAGTCACCTTATCATCGATCGCTTTTAACTTTGCTTTGATTGGCTTGCTCTCAAAAATAATATCTTCAATTGGGTTTGCATCCGCGATGTAGACCCGCAGACCACCTTCCGCCTTGGCCGCCAGACGTCCCAGTTGGCCAATGCTCTTGACCATCGCCTGGGCTTCCGCACTTGGGAATTTAGGCGCTTCTTTGTCAGCCAAACGCGCGATTTCGCCATAAGTCCTAGCACCGCGAAGCTCCTCTAATTTCGCATGAAAGGCCTGCCATAAGACCTGCTCATCCGTTGGCGCTGTCGGCGCTGTCGGTGCTATCGGCGCCACAGCTACCGGCGAAATGTCTTTTAGCTTTTTGTCCGCTCTGGTGTTCAAAACCTCTTTCGCCTCAACCGACAGCACACTGGCGGCGACTCTCTTTTTGATCTCGTTGACCTGATCTGCCTTAACCACCTCCACCAATTCTTTGGTGAAACTTCCCTGAAGGTCAACCAGCGCGAGGGCGAACTTTCTCGTGATATTTTCAAGATCGAGTTGAGCTGATGCGCTCAGTTTATCCGCTTCTGGAGTCAAATAGTCGATACACGCTTTCACCCGCTCCAGGTCATTCGCCGCCCACGCTTTATTTAATTCCAAACTGCGGTCTTGCCGTTGTTTTTCCTTATCGGCCAACAACGCATCTTCTGCTTTGCGCAGCTGCGTCACCCGCGAACGTTTTTCGCTTTCGATCAAGCTTCGTGCTGGTCCAGGCGGAATGGCTTTATCCTCGGCCAGCTGATCAAGCAACGCTATCGCCTGCTTGTGATCATTAGGCAAACCGCTCAGTTCGCGTTTCACGCGCTCAACGATCTTCGCTTCTTTCGCTTCTGCCGCTTTGGCGACATCCACTTGAGCGGGCAGCAAAACATCCGGTGGTTTGACTTCTTTAGACGACCCGCCCCACGGAATCGAAAAGCCAATAACCATCAGCACGACCACTGCAGCAAAGCCATAAACGAGATATTTGGCCCACGGTGGCATGCCACCAGCGGCTTGCCCCGCAGCTGACCAACCCGCAGTGCGTACGCGCCGTGAGATCCCAGGATGACCATGACCACTGATGGCCGCCTGCACCACAACGCGCATAGCGACTGCGTTCGGAAAACGTTCTTCCGGCGTTTTCGCCATTAAACGCATGCACAATTGACGCCAGCTTTCTGGTACGTCGGGATTGATTTCTTTCGGATCTGGCACCGGATCAAAGACGTGAGAACGCATGATCATTTTTGCGTTCTCACCCTTGAAAGGAGGCTTACCGGTCAGCATGTGAAAGAGTGTCGCGCCAAGACTATATTGATCGCTACGCGCATCGACGGGCAAAGCGCGAGCTTGTTCTGGGCTCATGTAGAGCGGCGTGCCCATGACTTTGCCGCGTCCCTGCTCGTCCCTTTCGACAATGATTTCTTCGTCGCCTAATTGCAGTGCCAAACCAAGATCGGCGAGCTTCACCACTCCGCCGTTGGTGATCATAATATTATCGGGCTTGATATCCCTGTGAACAATTCCTTGTGCCTCTGCGTAAACCATGGCTTCGGTCATGCCGCTGATGACCTGAGCAACCACCGATAGCGGGCAAAATTCCTGCCGTTCAATAACGTCTTTTACCGATTCGCCGTCAACGAATTCCATGGAAAAATAATCAAGATCCGCATCGCCAGGCGCGGCACCGGGCATGGGCGCTTTGCCCACGTCATGCACCGCAATGATGTTGGGATGATTCAGACGCCCGGCAGCGCGCGCTTCTTCGACAAAGCGCTTAGCAAATATCGGGTCCTGTTTCACTAAACGCGGGGCAAGAATTTTGAGCGCCACCACCCGATCCATACTCATCTGACGGGCGCGATATACCTCGCCCATGCCGCCCTTGCCGACCAATTCATCAATTTCATAGCCGGCAAGCTGTTGCTTTGGTTGCAGGAGTTGGGCCATGGAGGGGCACGTCATAGCTTCCGTCCTATGGGCAGGCAAGAGCGGGTGATGTGCCAGATTCCTACACGCAGCAAGAAAGCCAGGCGCCCGCCGTCGCCGAACCATGACAGGGCAGCAGACAACGGTCACTTTGTCGATAACCTGCGGTCATGCGCCGTTTAAGTCTCGTTGGCTATCGTTCCTGTGGAAAAAGTACCCTCGGGCCGCTGGTTGCCACCCGTTTAGGGTGGCAATTTGTCGATCTCGACCATGTCATCACGGCTCACATCAAAATGCCGATTGCCGCGTATTTTTCAGCA
>JANMYZ010000233.1:0-6509 GCA_031382605.1 Planctomycetota bacterium
GACCCAGCGCATATGGTATGGATCCGTAGCAAAGGCCGCCGTTACTGAATTTAATTGGGCATCAACGGTCGCGGCCAAATAAGGCTTTGCGAGCAGCGGAGGGCACGAACGCGACGCGCAGTTCACGGAAAAATGCACGCGTGGATCTCCAAGCGGGCGCAGAAGTTGATGTTCTATTTGGTCAAGAGTGTAGCGCTGTCCGGCGAGCTCAAAAGTATATGCTTTCCAGACATCGGATGTGGCGTTGCCGGCATTTTTTATGCTCCACGTTGGCTATGCGGCTTCATCGGCAGGGAGTTTGAGGATCACCAAATGCAGGGTGCACGCATTGTAGGCGTTGATCAAAAATGCGATTTTTCCCAGCTTATCTTTGGGCATAGTGGTCGCTGCCAGCTGAGCGCGATAACGCTCCAAGGCCGCGTGATCATGGCGCAGTGCGGCATAATCAACTCCGTGCGGTTTGACGCAGAGCGTCAGCACCGTAGCAAGTTCGTGCTGCTCGGCATCAAGCGGCGGCACGCTGATCGTCGGAGTGGGCAGGTCTTCTGCCCTCAGCTGGAAAACCGCCAAGGCATAGAGGAATATGCTAAGACCGAGGTAGAGCTGGTAACGCATGTTTACTCCCGAGAAACCGCACCGGTACAGCTAGATCCACAACCGGCGGTGCATGCCAGGCAGTGCCGCTGAGTAGCGATGACCGCGCCCGAGAGCGCCTGTGGCGTGATCTCCCACAAATAGTGCGGGGTCGGTGCCGCGCCCAGATCAAGTCCAAGGGCGAGGTTGAAATCGCAGTCGAAAAGTCTGCCGGTATGATCGACGCTTAGTGTGGTGCGGCACATTAATCCGGGCAACGTGGCGGGATTATAATTTTGCCATAACCGCTCTTCGTATTCGGCAAGCTTGCCAGCCCGTTCGAGGGCTTTGCGAAAGCGCGTGATCGGAACATTGGTTAAACACCACAGTCCGGTAAAAGTGATGCCCCAATCGGCCAGCAATCTTTCGCGGTACGCGGGTTCCAAGCGTTCTTGCGGCGGTGGCAGGCTGGCACCGCCGGGATTATAGACCAAGTACAACGGCTGATTCGCCTGCACGCCAAACCCCACCGCATTCAGACGCTGGAGGCCTTTGATAGAACGGTCATAGGTGCCACGTCCGCGCTGCCGATCGACATTGTCCGCCAAATAACAGGGCAAGCTGGCGACCACGGTCACGCCCTGGGTGGCCAGGAACTCTGCTAAGTCCTCTTGGCCAGGCTCATCGAGCACGGCCAAATTGCAGCGATCAATCACCTGTGCACCGACGGCGCGTCCCGCTTGAACCAGCGCACGAAATCCTGGAATCAGTTCGGGTGCACCGCCAGTCAGGTCGACCACGGCGGGTTTATGGGTGTGAATCCAATCAATAATGCGCTTGGTAACCTCGTCGCTGATCATCTCCGTGCGTTTGGGGCCGGCCTCAACGTGGCAGTGGGTACAGGCGAGATTACAAAAGCGGCCCAGATTGATTTGCAGAGTTCGCAAGGTCGAACGTCGCAGCGGCTGCGACCACGGAAGTGTTTGACGGTCGATTAGCAAAGTGGCAGCGGGTATAAGCATTGGCATCGCGCTTCGTCGCAGGCGAACCAATTTTCTTACAGCTAAAAAATGGTTGCACTGCGAAATGTCTGCCGTCTCAAGTCATCGCCGAAAGATCTCTGTAAGAAACGACCTCATCAATCGACCAACGCCCACGCAACTCGCGCGGTTCTCCCCAAGCACATTGTCGCCATCGGCTGCAATATGTTTGGCCACCTTGTCCCTAGGAGTCTTCCTATGATTTTTTTTCCTCAACGCCCATCAACCAGCCTGCTGCTGTTATTATTAACAGCCAGCGCGACGGCACTTCCCACGAGTGCGATGGCGAGTGGCGCCTACGGCGGCGGTCGACCACCGACCCCGAAGATCACCGCGAATGACGATCTCTACGAACTTGGCCAGCAGGTTTTCAACGGTACCGCAACCCTGGCAAAGGTCGATTCGGCTTTGGCGACCAAGCAGAAAATGGAGTTGGATAAATTTAGCAAAAAACTGTCAGACATGGGGCGTGCAAATACCGTTGCGGATTTAGCTGGCCGTCTGAGCGCACGTCAGCTCGAAGGTTTGGCCCGTTACTTGTCCGTCCGTTTCAAGATCAACTGAAAGCCATCACGCCATGAAAAACCTTCTTCGCTCCATTCCCTGTTTGCTCATTTTCAGTCCGGCATTTTCCGCCGACACTCCTTGGACGCCATCCGCCCAGCACATTGATACCAATGTGAGTGTGGTTTATCAGGCTTACGATCAATTCTGGTTGGGCGAGCAAAAGCTGTCGACCAAGGATGCGTTTGGTGCTGATGGCAAAGTCACCCAGACCACCGCAACGGTGTCGGGGATGTATGGCATTACCGATTGGCTCGCCGCCGATCTGGCTGTCGGCTACACCAGGATTGATTTCAAACCACTTGATAAAACAGATTCCGGCCTGAACGACACGACTTTTGGCCTGCAAGCGCGGTTGCTGGATGAGAATAATCCAGCGTCCCCCTATTTGCCGACTATCAGCGTTCGCCTCGGCGGAATTTTAAAGGGTACTTACGAGACTGATATTGGAACGCCGACTGGTGCTGGCCTTGGAACCAACGGCTTTGACGGGTCGCTTGCTGTGGGAAAATATTTTGTCGACAGCGGCACGGGAGTGTTCGCGAGTGGTGGCTTTCGCGACTATGCCAGTGACGTCCCCAGCGTGCGGTATTGGGCGCTTGGCGCATTTCAGGATGTCGCTGGCCAAGCATCGGTCCACGCCATTTATCGTAGTTCTGCTTCAACCAGCGGCGTGGATATTGGGGGCAGTGGATTCACTGGTGATTTCACCAAAGTGAAAGAAGAGCGCGAAGCGATCGAAGGTGGCATCACCTACATCGGTTGTCCTCAGGCTCGTATCGGAATCTTTATCGCGCGAGTCCTTGATGGTCGCAACATCGGTCAGGACCTCGTCCTCGGCCTCAATGGCGGCTATTCCTTCTGAGGTCGGCATTCGTCGTGCTGCCACCGTCCCGGTCCACACAGCCGGGGCGGTGGTGTGCGCGGCGTTTGGCGCCTTAGCAATCGCATCGCAGTGTCCGCCGATAGCCTGGTGGTTTTACCTAGGCATCATGGGCGTGGCGTGGACTGCGGTGGTGTGGGCTTGGCGTTGTGGTTCGCCAACCGTGCTCGCGGTGATGGGATGGGCGATCGCGGTACGAGTGGTTGCAGCGTTTTCCCAGCCGATCTACGAGGATGATGCATGGCGCTACCTGTGGGATGGCTGGCGGGTTGCCAGCAGCGGTGCGCCCTATGGTCTGGCTCCAAGCGAATGGTTCGGTGATCTGACGGTGCCACCAAATGGCCACGTGGTTTTGGATCGAATTAATCACCCAACTTTACCGACCATCTACGGGCCAGTTTGTCAGGCAGTGTTCGGGCTTGCGCACCTCATCGATCCGTGGCGCTTATGGCCGTTGAAACTCCTGATCGGCGCTGCCGAACTGGGGCTTTTGGCATGGCTGGCGGCGCGCTATCCCGGCCGTCACTTGTTGCTGTACGCGTGGTGTCCGCTGGTGATCCAAGAAGTGTGGTGTTCAGCGCACGTCGACGCGCTCGCTCTGTTACCAGCGCTCGTCGGAGTGGATTTCGTTTTACGTGGCCGCACTCATATCGGCGGTCTTTTGTTGGGCGTGGCGCTGGCCACGCGTTTGTCGCTGTTGCCAGTGGTGCTGGTGGTGCTGATGGTTGATCTTCGCAGTGCATGGAAGGTCGGTGTTGCCGCTGCGCTGTGCTATGCCCCATTTGCACTCGTTGGTGGTTCGCTCGGGATTGAGAGCACTCGCGTGATGACCCAGGATTGGCGCTTTAATGATCTGGGAAATGCCTTGCTGAACTCCTTGCTGGGATCGTGGGGGCGCGTGGTTGCCAGTGGCATAGCGGGGCTAGGACTGCTCGTGCTGGCATGGCGCATACGTTTTGCCCGGACCCGCGCGAAGCTGCTCGCTCATCCTGAATACTTGGTGGCGGTAGCGATGGCGTGGGCGTTATTGTGGTCACCGGTCATTAATCCATGGTATGTCCTGTGGTTAATGCCGGCCTTGGCGGTTCGTCCCAGTGCTTGGATTCTGGGCACGGCCATCGCGATGCCGGTCTGTTACCTGACTGGCCACGTGCTAGGGATCGAGGAGCTCTGGACTTATGATCATCCCTGGTGGGTTCGCTGGCTGGAAATCTTGCTCATTTGCGGCGGATGTCTGCTCAGTCTTTGGGGCTGGTATCGCCAGCGGCAGATGCCACCGGTTCAGCCACCGATTCAGCCGCTGCCGGATGATTCACCCCAGGACTCTGATGAGGCTTACGCCAAGAGACTGTAAGCTGCCGCCGCTTTGCCCGACCAATAAAATTCCCGGTGCAGTCCCCGCACGATCGCTCGCCATCACATTGCGAGTACCAGCCCAAGGAATCAACGATGGCGCCCAAGCCTGCACTTTCTCCGCTGTCCAACCCGGATCGGTGGGTGGATACGTACGCAGACGCGTTGTTCCGCTACGCGCTGACCCGACTACGGCGGCGTCAGGATGCCGAAGATGCGGTGCAAGAAACGCTCCTCGCCGCGTTGCAAGGTCACCGCGCGTTTCGTGGAGATAGTGCAGAATTGACTTGGCTGATCGGCATCCTGCGCAACAAGGTGGTTGATCGCATCCGACTCTCTGCGCGTGAAAACTTAGCTAGCCCAGTGGATGATATCGACGAGCCGATCGATCAATGGAGTGGTACGACCAATAAGTGGTTGCGTGCCCCAAAAACATGGCGGACAGATCCGACCCAGTTGGTTGAAGACGGCGAGTTCTGGGACCAGATCCGCAAATGTTTTGCAGGGTTGCCAGAACGCCAGGCGCAGGTGTTTGCCTTGCGAACTTTCGACGAATTGGATGCCGAGGACATCTGCCAGCAGACTGGGCTCACGGAGACTAATTTGTGGGTCCTGCTGCACCGGGCTCGGGGAAGTCTGCGCACTTGTTTGGAAGACTCGTGGTTTGCTTCGGAGTCAAAATCATGAGCGCTATCTTTTCCTGCCGTGAAGCCTGCCGTTTGGCCTCCGAAGCGCTCGACCATCCGCTGACCCTGGGTCAACGCATGGCCTTGCGCACGCATACCTTGATGTGCTCCGCCTGTACCAAATACGCGGCTCAAATCTCCTTCATCGATGCGGTCTTCCGCGGCCGTGCGCGACGTGGCGCACCGCACTTGCCCACCAGCGAATCGTTGAGTACTGCAGCGCGGGAGCGCATCCGTGCCCGACTGAAAAACCCTCCGTCTACCCCATTAACATAAAAAAGTGGATCTGCGGCGTTTCGTGTGGGTTCAATCTCATTGGACAGCCAAAAAAGAAAACATCGAACAGGAGACGCAGAGATCGGAGGAGGGGAAGATACTTGCCGAAGAGAATGAGCATTTCCCTCCTCTTACCTCCGCGTTTCCGCGTCTCCTGTTCGATTTTCTTCCCGCTTTGATGAGCCCCAAGGACGGAGAAAAGACCCACGCTGATCGACGCAGAGCCAAAAAAGTCTCGCACGTGTTGACTAACCACGGCGTTTTTCAGCGACTATTTTCCATCTTTGCCTCCGGCTCTGAGGCACAGCCAACCTGCCCTGGGACCGCTAAACACGTGCGCGTCCCGAGCAAATAGTCTGCCGTTTGCACGTCCAGATGGAGCGGAGGCGTGGTCAGCACATCCCGACCGCCGCTTGCCACCAAGCAGCCGCCGTCAGCACTGGGCCATAGGACGGCGACGTGATCCGCGACACGCCGCGCTTGCGCCAGATCGTGGGTAACCAGGACCACGGTGTAAAAACCTTTCAGTGTCTCGAACAAATCTTCGATCACGCCCGCCGCCATGGGATCTAGCGAACTGCATGGCTCGTCGAGCAAAAGAATCTCTGGTTGCAGCACCAACGCGCGGGCCAGACACAGACGCTGTTGCTGGCCGCCGGACAAGTTTTGCGCTGCGCTCTTCAATCGATCCTTCACCTCATCCCACAAGCCCACCGCGCGCAGCGCTCGTTCACTGCGTGCCTGACGTTCACGACGATCTTGGCACCCGTGTTCGCGCAGCGGCAAATCAAGATTGTTACTGATCGACAACGGGAAGGGATTCGGTCGCTGAAAAATCATGCCGATGCGGCGGCGCAGAGCGATGAGGTCGGTGCGCGGTGCACGGATGTCATGCCCGCCGATCAGCACGCGACCTTCGATGCTGGTTTTCGACGTCAGTTCATCCAAGCGATTAAAACACGACAACAGACTGGATTTCCCACACCCAGATGGACCGACCACGGCCGTGATGCGGCAGGAAGGAATGGTCAAATCAATTCCACGGAAAGCCCAATGTCCTGCATAGGCCAAGCCCAGGTGTTCGATGGTGATCGCCGCGCAGGTGCCGGTGGCGTTGGCACAGGTGCGGCCTGC
>JANMYZ010000317.1:0-3925 GCA_031382605.1 Planctomycetota bacterium
CCCCACCGGTGCGGTCAGCATTTTGTTGGTGGTGCTGCAACCGATTGGCGTGGGCAGCTGGTGCACCCTCTGTCTGGCTACCGCTGCGGTCATGTTGTTGATGGTCTCGCCCGCGCTCGATGAAGTCAACGCGACCTGCCAAGCCCTATGACGCAGCCGACAACGCGGCGAGAACTGCTGGGCAGCGATCTTCCACGGCGTGGATGAACCAGGAGCGCTGCGTTCATCAACAGCCCAGCCCGAGGCGATCACCGGAACATGGCCATGGCATCTCGTCATCGCGGCGGTAGCGAGCAGCTGGCTGATGGGCGCGCCGTACGTCAACGGCAGCGCTGGAACCGTCGCCGGCAATAGCGATCACTTGGCAGGCGCGCTCGCGGTGACGGTGGCAGTCATCGCCATCGGCGACGTAGCCCGGATGCTGCGTTGGCTCTTGCTGCCAATCGGGCTGTGGGTGGTGGTGTCCGCTTGGTGGCTGCCAGGTGCGACCAGCTATTCTGCCTGGAATGCCGTGGCCATCGGCGTTGTCCTCATCAGCTGCAGTCTGCTGCGTGGACGCCTGTCCTGGCATTTCGGTGCCTGGGACCGCTTGATTCGCTGACCGGCGAAGGTGATCGACGCGTGATTATCTTGTACCAACGACCCCCCCTGCATTCAGCAATAAATGGAAAGGACACGCGGTGATAAATGCAGGCCTGGGTGATGAGAATGCCGCACGCCAGCACGCCTACAGCTCAACCGGCTTGGCATGGATCAAGCTCTGTTCTTCACAGCGTTTTTGTTATCACGACTGCGACTGGAGGTTTTCATGCTACCCGCATACCAACGTCATCTCATGGCGATTGTGGCGGCTGTCGCCATGGGCTTAGTCGGCTGTGACCAACAGCAGCCAATCGCCCAGCAGCCACGGCCTGACCCTGCAGAAAAACCAGGCGAGACGCCGCCGGTCAAGCGCAAGGAAGGCCCACAGCGTCATCACGACGGCAGCGTGCCGATTCAACCAGCAACTGCACCAACCACGCCCGGTGAGCTGAACAGTCCTGGGGCACCAGTGGTGCCTCTCTTTCCGGCGCCAACGCCGACACCTTAGTAGACACGCTCTTAACGAGGCCTGCGGAAAATCGTTACGCTTCATCCACTGCATCGCTCTACTCATACGGATACGCACGCTCTGCATTTCGCAGTTCAGAGAAAATAATCGGTAATTTCACGATGGTTTCATAAATTCATTTCTTAGCCAGCGCATGCGCCTATCCGTTGTCAGAGCACTGATATTCGACCATCTCCTAAAAAAATACTCACGATCATTCGCAATCGCTGCGGAGGGGAAATCCTGCGTTCTGCAGTGCAGGGCTACGTTGGCACTCATCAGGATCTCATGGCTGGTCGGCTACTTGGCATGTTGAGTGCAGCTGCGAAGAGCCCGCACATAACCTGGAGGTCGCTATGAATCTCATTTTATCCTGCATCACCAAAGGTGAACAACAGACTCGGCACGTCCTCGATCAGCTCACGCATGCGGGGATCGCTAAAGAAGCGATCATTGTCCTGCACCCGAGAGATGAGCGGCAGAATCAGGAGCAAACATCAGGTCAGGCACTTGCTCATCCGGCTGCCCAGATCGCCGATGCCTCCCCATCGGGTTCTACCGTCGGTGCGGCGGCTTCCGGCGGAACCGTTGGTGGCATGTTCGGCTGGGTAGTCGGGTATGGTGTGCTGTCCATCCCAGGCGCGCTTCTTGGTGGTGCGGTCGGCGCGGTTACCGGAGCTGCAATTGGTGCCTCACGCCATGTCATCGCCGCGCATCATCAGGTACCAGACGAAATTCAGCACCATTACGCCAGTCGCATCGTCGATGACTACGCTGCGGTTTTGGTCCACGTAAATGATCTCCACCAATACCAAGCAGTTCTCACCGTGTTTCTCGACGCGGATGGGCGGCACATTCTTACCAGTCGGAACAATCCGGTCATAGCTGAGTCGGATCAGCTTGAAGTACTGGTCCATCATCCGGTGTTGATTGAAGATGTGAGCAAACGCACGGCATCGGCCTGAACTCGGCTTCAGCGTGAACACCGAATGGGGGCATTCATGTGCAACGCGAAAAAAGTCCTCCTCCTGCAAATGACATCAATCTATATGAGCGGATCGCTCGCGAATCCGAGACCAACGGTCATGGATTCTGATGACCCTGCTGTTTGCATGGTTTTTGATTTGATCGTCATAAAAAATGCAGCGGATCGATCGGATTCTTTAATGCAGAATGCTTCTGAAAGCGATTTGAAGTGGCTAGACTAGGCAGAATGGATGGCGGCATGAACTGCGCTGGCAAACCATCAGTCCTGTCATTACCCCCATGCTCACGGAGCCTCACATGAAATCCTCACCAACTACTGCTAAAAAATCCGCTTCCCCAATTCTCGATCAGGCCGCCATGGACCTGATGAAGCCCGGACCGGAACATGCCGAATTAGCCAAGACGATCGGTACCTGGAAGGTGGCTTACACGCAATGGATGAAGGAAGGCGCGGAACCGACAAAAGCCACAGGAAAATCAATGTTCACTAAGCTTTTTGACGGACGTTTTATACGGGAAGAGTTCACCGGCAACTTTTATGGCAAGCCATTTACGGGCATCGGGACCATGGGCTTCGACCGGGCTGCAAACCGATTCGTCAATACTTGGTATGACAGCATGGGAACCGGCATCACTTCGACCACCGGTACCATCAGCGTCAATGGCAAGGATCTTGTCATGCGTGGAACAATGACTTGTCCGATCAAGGGCGAGATGCATGTCCGCCAGGTGTATGGCCATGAGTCGAACGACAAATTTACCCTAACCATGTTCTGTGAACACGACGGAAAAGAAAACAAGTCAATGGAATTGGTCTACACACGTCAGAGTTGAGGCGAGGGCGTTACGCTGGGCAGTCACCGGGTGAAGGAATGCGCTCTGCACGATACGAAGCATCGCATCCGTTCATTTTGCAGCAAGGTGGCTGATTCGTCGTGGCGCAATCTGCACAGTTTTACTCTTTATTAACTATACATTTTTTTCGGCATGGAACCTGCGCAGTGAGATCGGAAATAACGTCATGAGCCTTTCGATCGACCTCACGCCACCCATTGCCCTGCCTATCCAGACACCTGAACGAATGCCCGTCACTGATCAAAGTGAGGTCTCATTTGTGAACTCGTCGCAACTCCGTCCAAATAAAACGGTGCCTCTGGCGCTCTTCACACTTGCTTCTAACCGCAACGATCTGGTGTCTGCTTATCCAGATCTGGAGTCGTACTGCATTCAGCTCGGCTTCATGGAGGGAATGACTTTATCACAATGGTGCTCTGCACCGGAATGGGCTTTGCTCATTCTGGCGCGCGCCGCACGACCACCACAACCCGCTCCCGCCATGGCTTGGACACCGACTGAGATCACACCACTCGTCACTCATCTTGTAAATTGCTATCACCGCCCGTTGCGCAACGAACTGCGACGTATGGGAATTCTCATTCGGGATTTCTCTCATCGCTACCATGGAACCGTCACTGCCGGAATCGACCACGACTTTATGCGACTCGAAGCGGACATTGCTGCTCGACTCGATTTTGAAGAAATGACCGTCTTCCCGCAGTGCCTTGCCATTGATGCCGAGCAGTGCTCTCCGCTCTCGGAAAAAAATGCTGCCCACGACGTTGTCATTCGACTGCAGGCGATGGTGACGAACAACGATCAATCAGCGTTTGGGCTTGAACATCTGTTGCACCAGATCTCGACACAGCAGTACCTAATTTCTGACCCCGATTTGACGATTATCAGCGACGGATTCGTCGCCATCAAAAGCGCTCACGTGCTCCATGCCGAAAAGGAACGCAACCTCTTGGCACCGGCTGTGATATTCGCCGTAGAGCGACGTCGTGCCGA
>JANMYZ010000320.1:0-1547 GCA_031382605.1 Planctomycetota bacterium
GTTGCGGGTTGGTTCGCGCGCCGGCTCGACGGGGGATTCACCGACATACTTTATTCAGGGGCGTGGTGGTGCTCGACCCTCCCGGCGTTAGCGACGATCCGCCGGGAGGGTCGAGCGCCGGCTCGACCTTGGCTTCACCGACATACGTTAACATGGTCGAGCTGGTGCTCGACCCTCCCGGGCCTTTCTGGGATGCTGCCGTCATTGGCTTGGGTATTTTTTGGCGCGGCCTAGAGGTCATAGCCAATACCTTCTTACTCGCAGCGTTGTCGACTGGGCCGATTGGTTGGCACGAGAATAGAAACAGCCGCCTCAACGTAAACCGTGGTTATGACGAGGACGCGGAAGGCCGCCAACATTCCCCTCAGCGCAGCAACCGTAAAATTCTATCCAACGCGGTTGCGAAATGCACCAGTACCAAATGCGGCGACGTTCGCGGTGACTTCACTGATCAAGCGAGTGCGTGCTTCGACGGTGCCCCAGGCGATGTGCGGAGTAACGACGACGCGTGCTGCCCAGGGCTGTGAGTGATCGAGAAAAGGATGATGATCGGCTGGTGGTTCTTTGCTCAAAACGTCGATGCCCAGCCCGCCGAGTTGGCCGCTGGCTAAGGCTTGAACGACGGCGGTTTCATCAAGCAGTGGGCCACGGCCAGTGTTGATCAACAGGGCGCCGCGTTTGAGTTGGTGCAGAAAAGCCGCATTTACCAGAGCGTTGGTCGCTGGCGTGAGCGGACAATGCAAACTGACGATGTCGGCTTGCGGCAGCGCTTCGTCGAGCGCCATGCGATTCGTCTTTGGTGAACCGGGAACGGCGGCGGCGATCACGCGCATGCCGAAAGCGGTGGCGATGCGGCTGAGGGCGTTGCCGATCGCGCCCATGCCGACGATCACCAGCGTTTTTTCGGCGAGCTCAGTTAATGGCTGAGTGAAGAAACAAAAGTCCGGCCCTGCTGCCCACGTGCCCGCTTTGGCCTGCGCGGAATGTCCGGCAACATCGGTGGTGAAATGCAGCACCAGAGCCATGACCAATTGAGCCACCGACGCGGTGGAATAACCAGGAACATTGGTCACCACCACGCCATGCGCTTTCGCTGCGGCGAGGTCGACCACGTTGGTGCCAGTCGCCATGACGCCGATGTAGCGCAAGCCATCTGATGCTAAGGCGGCAATGACGGCGGCATCAATGACGACTTTATTGGTCAGAATAATCTGACAACCGCGTGCACGTTCGACCACGTCAGCGGGCGTCGTGCGCGGAAACAACCGTACGTCACCGAGTTCGCGCAGCGCTGACCAACGATCTTCACCTTGGTCAGCAGTGAAACTATCAAGCACGGCGATTTGCATGGAGTCCTCTGTTTCCGACTCGACTTACTGCCGGTTCAGCAGTTCCAGCCCGTGAGCAACGCGCAAGACTACGTCGTCGGCGAATTGTGCGCCTTGGATTTGCAAGCCAATCGGCAGGCCTTTGGTATCGGCGCCGAACGGCACTGAGATCGCTGGCACGCCGGCGAGATTCGCGGCGATGGTGAAAATATCTGAGAG
>JANMYZ010000338.1:0-7310 GCA_031382605.1 Planctomycetota bacterium
TAATAATGACGTCATTTTCCTTTCGATTTGACCAAGGTGCGAGCACACGGTGAACCCTGCGCTAACTCATATTCGGTATGAGTCGTTAGCGTGCCAAGAGTCTTCGGTGAGCTCTGCGGCTGGAATCGCGGATTTTTCCACACGTGCCGAAGCGCACGCCTTGCAATCTGCAGTTCAGAAAATGGGCCGTCGTGCCGATTGCACGGGCTTGTTCGGTGTGGATCGAGAGGATGGACTCGTCTCACATCCTTAAACCTAGAAAACGCAGTTGGAATAAAACTTCCACCGCAAAGACGCGAAGACGCAAAGGAAAAGCAAGGCATTGAATAAAAAAGCGTATGCTTTGTGTCTTCACCAAACAGGTGAGCTTTGTCTTTGCTGTAAGTCCTTCGCGCTCTTGGCGTCTTTGCGGTAAAATGGTTATCTACTGCGTTTTTTTGGTTAAAATCAGTTATTTTGCATTGCTGGGTTGCCCCATCTATTTTGCGGTGCGCGCATTTCGTTTGGCGCGCAAAAGATCCTCAGAAAAAATTGCGGCAGGCGTTAGGATGTCGCGTTCTTTTTCGACATGCACGATCAAGTCAGCCGCCATTGCTTGCAGCCCCAAGCGTATCACGCCAAGGTCGCCATCGATAACCATGCCGATAGCCGTATCGACTTGGTTCAGTAGGTGGGATAATTCCATCGTTCCGTAGTCGTGGCCAGACATCATTTCGCGTATGTCAGAGGTAACTTCTGCGGCCGGGTTATTTCCGTCCAAAGCACCGCGAGCTGCTGATTCATTGGCGAGGCAATGCGGGAAGACGAGGTTTTCCTCGTGGTCGATGTGTTCGATGAGATTGATTTCGAGTTTAGCGAAAGCGCCATCAAAATCGAGTGTACGGGTTTCCAAATGAGCTTGGTCGAAATGACGAACGAGGAGACCGAGGCGGCGCAGTTCATTCCGTAACGGACAGTGATGATGATCGATGAGATCATCAATGAGCTCGAATATCTCCGCTTGCGACCAATCGAATACGGCTGTTGGCGGAGGTGCATGAGCTGAGCGTGCCAAAATTAAAAGCGAGCGTGTCGGATCGGCGTTCCACTCTCCGATACTTACTTCAACGTCAAACCCGAGGTGGGTGCAAATCAGATCTAACTCAGGATAGGCAGCGACCAACTCACGGCGGTAACTGGAAGCCGTGAAGAGCGCTCGATGGGCAGTTCGTAATTGCTGGGACTGTCGCATGCGTCGAGAGGGGGCGCCGCTGTCTCCGCCGCTTGGCTCTGGCTCCGGCGGGATAGCCAGGATGGGAGGGGCCGGAATTTTGATCTCATTCATGGGATCCCCAATTCGGTTTCGTGAAACCACCTCTTACCATCTCTTACCATCAGTCACCGTACTGGGGATGGCTGACGAATTCGTCGACTTCGTTCCAAACAAATGCTGGCTCGTATGAAGCTCGATATCCATTCGGTTGATGCGGCGCCAGATGGCTTGGTTGGCACTGACTTTTCGCTGGTGGTTATTTTGGCTTGAGACATGGCGAATTCCTTAAAATGCTGAGATTATGCATGCATGACTGGACAACATGGGTAAGAAACTTCTCACATTTCAGTTTCTCAAAAAATATCGACGAAGCAAAAAATGGGTTGGTACATAAGAAATCAGCGGCAGACCCACGATCAATGCTGACAAGTAAAGAAGGGGATGCATTATTGTCTGTGGTAGCTGATCACTTGGTCCATAAACCAGATTGACATTTACCGGCAGGTGCGGCTGGTCTGATGGTGCGGGCGGGGACGGAAGAAAGAAATAGCTCACCAGTAAGAGTGCCGTCCCTAGTACTGTCCAAGCGACGAGGGCACGCCGATCGTAGCCCAGGCGATGGAGCATCCACAGCAACAGCAGCGGCAGCCAAGCATGGAAGAGTGACAACAGTCTGACCGGCAGTGGCAGAGTCGCATCGAACATGTAAGCGGTCATACCGATGGGGAAAACGCCAAAAAATCCGCATAACAGATCGACAACCCACAAGGTTTGCACGCCCAGTAACCCGATGGCGCACATGCTGGTCAGGAACGAAGATTCCAACCACAGAGCAACCCCAGTAAGCAGCAAGGCCAGATCGCAGAAGTATATAAAATTCGTCGGCCCATACCGCATGAGGTAGACGGGAATGAGCACTGCCAAAAACGCCATATAAACAAGCGTAACCGCAAGCGGAATGGCGCGTTTGGCCGAAGCATTTTGCACGCATCCGACACCGAGTTGGGATGTCGGACGCGGGAGCGATGGTTCCACGTCACTGCTTGATGGGAGCTACGTCAGAAAACACGCGTCGTTCAGCTTCCAGCCAGTCCTGTAAAGGGTCGCCGCCCGTGAATCCGCGCTCCTTAGAAATAAAGTAGGCAGCCTCGGCGATGCGCGGAGTGAAATCGAAACCATCTTCGCTCGCGCTGGTGCTTGGTTTGGGAGAGGTGAGTGCTGCTGTAGTCTGGGCAGACTGAGCGGGAGTCTCTGAGGTTGGGAGATGTGAACCGCGGTGATGAGGATGAGTTTTCATCGGTTTCCTTAGTGAATGTGATGCGGGGTAGAGAGGCAAAGTTTTACAGCCATGCTCGTGCCAAAGGATAAAGCCCTGCTCAACGCGCTCACACAATGGCACCAACTTCGGAAGAATATATCTAACAGGAGGCGCGGAGACGCAGAGGTGAGAGTTGGAAAAGGCTCATTATCTCCGGCAAGCATCTTCCCCTCCTCCGATCTCCGCGTCTCCGCGCCTCCTGTTCGATATTTCTTCTTTGGTTGTCTAATGAGATGGGAGCCCCCACGAAACGCCGCAGAGCCAAACGTTTTACTCATCAAAAATCAGTGCGAATACTCAGGCCGATCAATGGAGCAGGACGCGTCGTTGCCGACCAGCGCTCATCTCCGTCGACGCGCAGCGTCAGGCGCCGTGCAAGCACTGCGCCGACAAACGGGGTGACGACCAGCCAATCCTGGCAGAAGGGTCGCCACGATCCTTCGCAGGCTAAAGCCACATGATCATCAGACAGTACGGCATTGCCCTTCAGGGCTGCTTCGCGAAAGCGCACATCAAGGCGCAAGCCGACGTCGATATCGTTGCGCACTCGCCACGTCAGGCGGCTGACGTTGTCGACTTCATCAATCACCGTCAGGCGAAAGTCCTCACAAAAACGCCAGTATATGGAAGGGAATGGAAAGACGCTTGGACTGCGATCGATCTGTGAACTGACGTTGAGCAGAAGGCAGATGATCAGATCAGGATCGCGCACATACACGGGTCCGCCTTGGAATTGATACTGCCGTTCAAGGCGTCCATCCTCATGGCCATCGGTTCCGATTCCCACCGATCCCTGTAACGAAAGTCCCCAATGCATGCTGCCCATCACCGAGATGGGCATTCGTAACCAGAGATGCTGCACGTGATCAGGAAGATCGGCAACGGGATCAACTCCATCGCTTGCGTAATCATCTCGGCTGGCACCAATCCCCAGGCCGATGCGTACGGCGGGATGCGGTCGCCAGAACACCCGACCTTCAGCCAGCAAACTATCAATGCTGAGGTGACCTTGATCAGAACGAAACTCCGTTGGCCAGGCATGCTCGGTACTGACCACGATCGCGCTGGTGACAAGCGCTGGTTCCTCGCCAGCAATGAAAGGCATCACCGACCGACAAAGAAGAAATATGGCGGTCAGCCTACCGATAAGAGCGTATCGCTGATCATTACGATAATGGAGAGTCTGCATCGCGGCATCCTTACCCTGGATTTTTCCCAGGGTTATGGAGTGATTGCGAATGCAGTTCTTGTGCCAACGGCGGGTAATTTTATGGAATTAATCCATTCATTGCTGGAATGGAGAGAAAATGCGATGAAGGGCGAGGGAACCGCTGCTGTTCTCTTTAGTGAAGCGTAAAGTGCAGTTTACCGTTTATGGTTGGTCAGTTCTTCCTGCTTGCCGTCTGCTCGTGGTGGCCATTCGATAATGATGTCAGAATCGTCGCCAAGACATGCAGACCAACCATGCAGGAGTCGCCAATTGCTGCACATCGACGGCAGAGTGAGTACGCGAACACGACGCATCCCATGACAAAAGACCAGGTCCGTGCCGATGCGAATGAAATGGTGAGTCTCGATTTTGGTCGTGCGATCCATGGCTTTAGCTGATGTTAGTCAGCTTCTCGCTAGACCGTGATGAATGTGCAGAACCCTCTTCAGCGTTTCTTATTCCAAGAAGCGGTCTGAAAAGATCAATAAAAGCGCAGAAATCAGAGGCGCAGATGAGTCATCGGTCGAGAGGGAAACGTGATAATTTCTCATCGAATCCACGTATACTTTTACTCTGATCCTCTGCGCACTCTCATTCGATTCTGCTTTCTCCATGAGCGAACCCAGCGGCGGAGTGCTTTAATCTTTAAGACCATGCCTTTACGGGCTCGTTTCTCGACTCGCGGGTGGAAACAAAACAAAAACGGAAAACCAACCACCGCTAAAACAGCAAGAGGAATGGGGGTAAAGAAGAAAATCATTGCAGTCACCACTAAAACGACTCCCACCAGTGGAAATACAATTCGCTGCCACCACGGGCGACGAGGTACTCTTTGTGCAACGTGCTTTTCAGCAGTCGCAAGTTGGTGGTCAATTTTTGTAAGCATGGTTGGCGGAGGCAATGGTGTGCTCACCTAATATCTCTCCATATGACGAGGCTTCGTCAAAGCGATAAAGTTGGGTGGTCTGTAGCCTGTAGTCTGTAGCCCAGGCGTTATTGCTTTGACGAAGCATTAGAGCTGCGTCAGAGCGATAATGCAGGAGAACACCGGCTACAGACTACGAACTAAGCGTTATTGCTCTGACGAAGTACCAGGGTGCCATGGCGAATTATTTACCCTTTGCTTTCTTGATCATCTGGCCGACTTGGCCATTCAAGGTGGCGTACAAGAAACCAGAAACAGCAATCAACGCCGCAGCCGCAGCAACCGTTTTTACCGGATGCTTTTTACCCCAGGTAACCAACTGCGTGACCGCCTCACCAATGTGTTCACGGGCACTATCGAGATATTCTTCTCCATGAACGGCAACCTGTTCACTAACTTTGCTTTTCAAGTTCGTAACAGCGTCCGAAAGGCTGTCACCCATAACGCCACTCACCAGACCCATCACGGTCGAGGACAAGGTGTGGTCCTTGGTCTGGGAAGGCGCTCGGGGTTTGGCAGTGCGGGGTTTGGCAGTGCGGGGTTTGGTGATGCTTTTTGTAACGGTCGCCATGACGGCTCCTAAAAAGAGTTAAAGAGAGTGAATGAATCTACGGCATGCTTATGGCACAGATCGTGCCAAATCAGAGCGCTCTATGCGCTTTCGGCGATCACTCCAAACCGCATTCAGATGACGTTTGGAAGATAAATTTTCTATTATGCCATCGTTTTATTAATCATTTTTTAATCGTGTTTGCGAACGGCATGCTTGCGGTCTATTTCATCGTGCAAATTGCTATGGCGATCTTCATGGCCCGGACAAAGTCACAGCGATCAAGCGCGAATTGCTGGTGTATTGCAGCCAGGTTTTGAACTCATGCCAAAATGCCACATGGAGGCGAGGTGACATAAAAAAGCGTGATTGTTTGTCAATTCATTATGCATTCCGCATGACGAATTCGAGTTTCTATTTGAGTATCCACCTGTGCACGAGTTGATTTTTATTAAAGTGACGTAAAAGGAAAAACATGCACCTTACCTGGTCATTTGACTGGCCCGTACGACGGGCTGTCGCAGTCGCCAATCACGGCACGTACGTTATTTTTGGCGAAGGTTCATCGCGCTGGGCAGCAAAATTTAGCCGTGCTGACTCTGGACTGTTAGAAAAAAAGACTGGCGACCTCAGCCGAATGCCAACGTATTACGCATCCATGGCAGATGCTTTGCGCGCATGCCAAAGTCATGCGGAACGCTTTGCGCATAATTTATCGGATCGCCTCATGGTTAATACGCCTATCCCATAACGCGGCGTTTGTCATCCCTATCGTTGCGTCCGCCATTGAAAAAAAACGAGCGAGATGGAGCGAGATGGATTAGGCTTTGATCAGGCAAAAAAAATTTGCGTGAAGACCGGAAAAAAGATTTACTCTGGTCTCGCTACAATCTCGCGACCTTCGTTCCTGATTTCTATTTTAGCGTCGATATTTGCGAACGTAAAATACCCGCTAGTTCGACCCATGCGAACTAGCGGGAAGTTCGTTTACGGCTTGGGAATGTTCAGGCCCAGTGCCTGCGCTACTTTTGCGCCATAGTTGGAGTCAGCTTTGAGAAAATGCAGCAACTGACGCTGTTGGATCTCTTTGGTCGCGCCGCCAAGATGGCCGGCGATGTTCGCTACTAAGCGAGCTTGTTCATCAGGCTTCATGACGCGCCAAAGCATGCCCGCCTGTTCAAAGTCGTCGGCCATGCCGGTACGTGGATAGGCTGTGCGATCAGCAGGCCCCGTAAGAGTGATGGGCTTTTCACGCGCTGATGGCACTTGGGCCGGGCCACCATAGCTGTTGGGTTCATAGTTTACCGCTGCGCCACCGTTATCATCGACGCGCATCAGGCCGTCGCGTTGATAGTTGTGCACCGGTACTTTGGGTTGATTGACTGGCAATTGTTGGAAGTTCGTGCCGAGGCGATAGCGATGTGCGTCAGGGTACGAAAACAGTCGGCCTTGAAGTAATTTATCTGGTGAGGCCTCAATACCAGGGACGAAGTTGGACGGACTAAATGCGGCTTGCTCAATTTCGGCATAGAAATTTTGCGGGTTGCGATCAAGTACGAGACGACCGAGTGGAATCAGTGGGTAATCTTTGTAGAGCCACACCTTGGTCACATCGAAAGGATCAATCCGATAGGTTTCAGCGTCGGCAAACGGCATGATTTGCACGTAGGCTTTCCACGCGGCGACGTGACCGTTTTTAATGTGCTCAAACAGATCACGGGTTGCATGGTCAGGATCGCTGCCCGCCAAACGGGTGGATTCCTCCGCCGTGAGGTTCTTGATGCCAGTCTCGGTTTTGAAGTGATACTTCACCCAGCACGCTTCACCTTTGACGTTGACCCATTTGAAGGTGTGACTGCCGAAGCCATGCATATGGCGGAAGGTCGCCGGGACGCCGCGATCACTAAATAAAATCGTCACCTGATGGGTCGATTCGGGCGAATGACTGAAGAAATCCCAGAAGGCATTGTGATCTTTGAGATTGGTCTGTGGATTACGCTTATGGGTATGAATCATGTCGGGAAATTTGAACGGATCACGGATGAAAAAAACCGG
>JANMYZ010000345.1:0-16675 GCA_031382605.1 Planctomycetota bacterium
AACCCTGGGGAAGCGACTCACCTGTTAAATTTGGTCGCGCGACTTCGTTTGGCTTTCGATCTGCGCATTTTTGGCTACCTGATCAGCGCCACCGGCTTTGAACTCATCGTGCGGCACCATCCCATCATTATCGATACCGACGAACAATTGCGCGTGCGTTGGGCCAACATCGCTGGCAGTTCGCTGACTTCCATGACGCGCATCAAGCAACGCTTCGCTAGCCTGGGCGGATTCATGCAAACGCTTTTGCAACGCTTCAGCCGCGAGTGGAATCGCCGACATCACAGTCGCGGCCACCTGTGGGCGGGACGTTATCGCGCGTGTCTGTTGGCTGACGACAGCGCGTTACTCGCCGCCGTCGCGTGGTTAGAAGATACCAAGCACCAACACGTGGACTCGGTGTTCAGTAGCAACGCCGCCCGCGCACCGCACGAAGCACGGACGGAAGCGCTGGTTCCGCTCGCTCCGTTGCCGATTCGTCGTGGTCCGGACGGCTCATTTTTCCCAGGCGATGAATCTCCACCAGGATTGCCGCCGCTGACGGATCACGATGGTCAAGCTGGCTTCCATGATTACGCCGATCAATTACCAACCGCCGATCTCGCTGCCTATGGAGTCGCTTTGAAAAACGGTTGGGCGCTGGGTCGGCCAGAAAGCTTGTCGGGAATTCTCAGCCGAATCGGTCGCAGTGGCGGACGCGGTCGCAGTCGAAAATTACGCGAGCTTGACGATCAGCTTGGTTTGTGCGGAGTATGGGGATGACCATCGCTTTCACCGAAGTTCAGGAATTGTGCGCCGTCGAAGGCTTGCACGCGCTCGGCGTTTTATCGCCGGTACCGCGCACTTTACCGAGCGAGGGATTTGATCAGATGCTTGCCGATGGCATCGGCGATCTGGAATGGATGAGTAAAACTCGCGCGCATCGGCTCGCGCCAACGGCGCTACAAATGACGGCGGAAGCAATGATCGCTGTGGCGCTCCCATATCAGTCGGAAGCGAACTGCGGCGAACTCAAACGCGCGCGTTATGCCGCAGGCAAGGATTATCATAATTTATTGCGCGCAAAACTTGGCCGTATTGGTTTGGCGTTAGCCACTCGGCACGGACAGCCGTGGAAATCGCGAGCCGCCGTCGATTCTGCGCCACTGAACGAGCGTACGTTAGCGCGACTGGCTGGACTCGGCTGGATTGGTCGCAATGCCTTGCTGATTTCGCCGAATGCTGGGACTTGGCGCTTGCTCGGCTTTTTACTGACCGACGCCCCCCTCGCGCCACACCATGCCGGGCATGACGCCGACCGCTGTGGAAAATGCACGGCGTGTGAGCGCCGTTGTCCGACCGCCGCACTGGTCGATCGACGGGTTATGACCACGCGGTGCATCAGCTATTTGACCATCGAGCACCGTGGCGTGATTCCTCGGGATTTAGCGGAAAAATTCGAGGGTTATTGGTTTGGCTGCGATCTCTGCCAAGTCGTTTGCCCATGGAATCGTTTTGCCGAACCCGTCGGTGATGTGCGTTTGACTGGCCAAGAGCACGACGACGTGTTGATGCAGGTCAACGCCACGACTTTCGATCTGGTTTTCGCAGGGCGGGCAATCCGGCGAGTCGGTTATGAACGCTTTCGACGCAATCTGTTGGTCGCCTGGTTCAGTCTTCAACGTTTGGATCTGTGCGCGCAAATTCAGGCCGAAGGTTTGCCACTGGTGTTGGCACAAGCGCAGGAACTCGGACTGCCGCCAGTTGCTGCGCTGACATCCTGACGATGCTCCGCCAACCATGCGCGTGATCGTCAATGACCAAGCCACCGAACTGCCAGACGCCGCCACAGTGGCGGATCTGCTGGTCCAGCTCGCTCTCCCTGGAACGCGCGTCGCCGTCGAGGTCAATCGGCAGCTCGTGCGTCGCATCCAACATGGCGACACCCGATTAAACGATGGTGACACGATTGAGGTCGTCACCTTAGTCGGCGGCGGCTGATTTACTGACGTTCAACGCAAGCGATTATCGACATGGACGAGTGGTTTCAGTCGTTCAATTTCTTCCCGCTGCACGGTCACCGTTTGAGCATCACCAGCTAGTTCGGCTGCGGCGATCAGCGTCTGACGAAGCGGTAAATGCGTCGGATAGAGTGCCACCGCACGTTCCGCCATTGCTTGAGCCTGACGCGCAAAGACCTTTTTATTGGCCTCTTCAGGTACGCGTGCACGCCGCAGATAATGTTCGCTGAGCACCTTGGTCACCAACAAACTGCCTGGCCATTTCGCCAATAAACCCTCAAGAACTGGCGTCATGACCGCCAAACGTTTCGGCTCTAACGCCTGAAAATGTTCGCTGATCGCAACGGCGACATACACCAAATCGTGATCTGCTGGGAAACGGCGGCTTTCGGTAAGCGCGCGCGTGATGATCGTGACAGCGAGCGATTCCATTGGTTCGGCAGCCAACGCTGCGCGACCGTCCTCTGCGACTATTCGTCCGACGGCGTGATCAAACGCTTCTTGCGCCTGCTCGCGCTGTGCATCGTTCAATCGTCCGCTCTGGGCCAAGCGCATACGTGACATGATCAATTCGGTCTGGCGCGCGCGGTCAAGTATCTCACCGCGCCATGAGCTGGCGATGATGCCTGCCGTTACGGCGGTCAACAGCAACATTCCTGCTCCAGCGAAAATCCCCTGGCGTCGCGCCGAGCCAATTACCAACGTATTCATTGAGGGAATGTGCATTGGCGAGCGAACCATGACTTGACCCAGACAAACGACCCACGCCATTATTCCAACGACCTGCATGCTGTGCAGTGAAAAATCTGCCTGTACGTGAACCAAGCACGCCAACACCGCGCACCAACACGCCAATGCTGGCGGCAGTGGCAAACGTACCGCGAATTTGGCAACCATCGCGAGCAACGTGATCAGCAACGCGCTCCACACCATTGGCATAGCTCCCGGATAACTGCTCATATTTCCCATTAAACTTCCGCCAACAAATACGGCGAAGCTGAGCACCACGATGACTCCGATCGTGATCGCGCGACTGATGATTTGCGTAGCGGGGACTTCCTCCAGCGAACGATTTTTGGGCGGCGATGCCTGCTGAGGCCACAGCGACCACAGTAACATCATCCACCAACCCAACACGATGACCATCGCTGGAAGGCCGAGATCAACCGCGGTTTGCAAGGTTTCTTGATGCGCCAAAACGGTCTCTTCTCCAGCAGGCGGTTTGACTCGTGGAAAATTCACCGCGAATCCTTCGAGGCCATGCCCACTGAGCGGTCGCTCTGAGACCAATTCAACGCCTGCGCGCCAATATTCGAGCCGCACTCCGGCGCTCGCTGCCAACGACGCGCGCGTTGCTGGAATTACTAAAATAATCACTAGCGCCAGCGACACCGCCGCTGCGATGCCCATACGCCATCGCCACGAACCCAGCGCCACGACACCCGTGATCGCAGATGCCACCAGCATGGTTAAGAGCCCAGCTTTACTGCCAGTCATGATGAGCGCGACGACGGCCGCCAGCGCCAGCGCAATGGTCAGCCAACGCTTTGTGCCAGTCGAATGACGACTCTTCCAGGCCATCGCTATCACCAATGGCACGACCATGACCAAATAACTCGCCAAAGTATTCGCCAGCAGGAACGTGCCTTCCAAACGCCAACTGGAGATGCGCACACGATATTGATCGGCAATCCGCTGCTCCACCGATAACGACGGATCGCTGCTAAATTGCTCAGCCAAATGAGGACGCTCAAACCAAACTTGGCCGATCATTAAAAACATTTCGCCAACCAAGCCAGCGACCAAGCCAGCGACCAGCACATGCGGTCGCCGCTGAATCACCGGCCACAATGCCCACGGCGCAGCTAGATGAAACGCCCAACCGCACGTCAGCGTCCACGCCGCTGCGGGCAACGAACTGGTCCAACTACCAAACGCCGCGATCAGCAAAAAAACCACGCCACACACCGCTGGACGTCGCCACCACGGAACAACCAAATCCGTTGCCGTCACCTGTAAACCACGCAGCAACAACCCCGTGGTCGTCGCTGCGGCCAACAACACCAACCACAATAAATTAGGGACGTCAGTCGGCTGGCCACTCCAAACCAGCGGCCGCAACATGGGCAACACCACCAGCCAAACGCTGGCAACGACTTCAAGTCGACCGACTAAACGTCGAGCATTTTCATCATGAGAATTCGCAGGGATGGCTGGCACGCGCGTTCAACCTGTCCCATTCGCGCGATGGCGCAACGCCGATGACCTCACGAAACCTCACGGAAGAAGCGGATTCGTCCACTTTTTCACGTCGCCTATTTCAGTCGTCGTTAGCTTGGGCACTCGATCGAGATCCGTCAGGAAGTCGGACAGATCTTCGACGCGCATTTTTCGCCAGCTGCCTTTGTCTGAACTCCAGGCGAAAAGAAGATCATCTTTCGTGTCACCCGCCGTTCCGGCCGAGCTACGCAGAATCATGCATTGCGTATAGGCGAATGCCGCACCAGAACCCTTATTGTCATTTAAGATATAAAAGCTCAAAACGTTTGATGGGTTCGTGCCAAAATGGTCAATCAGATGTGTCGCGGACTTAAGTGATTCCGCAGGAGAGCACGTGCCCGACCCGATTTTCTTAACCACCCGCGAAAGCGGAAGCTCCAACGACGGCGGCTTCTTCGCCCGGTGCTGTTGTTTATAGAAAAAATCCCATGGATCCGCTTGGAATAACACCGGCGTATCGCCAAGACGCTGGTAGTCGTGCAAGTATTGATCGATCGCCGTGGTGACATGGGTCATCAAATCCCACGTTCCTGCAACCTTGGTTTTATTCCGCAGCATGGACAGCACCGCCATTATCATCCCGGCAAGAATCGAAATGATGGCTATCGCCATCAGTAATTCGATCAGCGTGAATCCGCGACGAAAAGATCTCATTTGTACTCCAACGGAGCGGACAGCACGCAGTGTTCTTCTTTACCCTTATAAGGAGCAACCCCCTCGTAAATCAGCGCACGCGTTGCTGTATCTATGTAATTGGCATCAGACAGCTTTTTGGAAGACGTGAGGTAATCATATTTATTGCCCTGCCACGGCGGATTGTCCCACGACAATTCAGTCCAATCGCTGTCGAAAGGAGCCTTCTTCGCTTGTTGGCAAACGTTGTTCGCTTGATTCCACAATATATCGAGTGTTCCGGAAATTGGCGTCGTAGTAGGAATCGTTCCCCAATCCGTCGCAGTCGCTGATTTCAAGAGGACATCAGACGCCCGCGCGCTAGGACCAACCGCCGCTACGGCGATGTAGACGCTGCGATTGTATTGGTAGAGCTTCATGTGATCGAGTAGCATTTTTTTGGTAGGGGCTTGCTTCGACATCTCATCATCGGCTGTAGGAGGCGTGCTCTTCTGCGTTGCGGTCCAAGTAGATGCATCTGCTGCTGGCAAATATGTCGACGACGACGTCACTGTTGCCGTCAATGGATTCGCTGGCGTTGTCCCGGTCATCGTCGGCCACGCACCATCCTTCCAACCTGGCAAAGATGAAAGCGACGGGCCACTTTGAAAAGTCGGCTGGTACAATACGGATGCAACGACCAGAGGATGTCCCCATGCATCGTTCCACTGTTCCGACGTCTTGCGATTGGTCATGTATTGTTTCTCAGGCCATGTGGTATTGTCCACTGTGGCACTGCTCATTTTGGTGGGTAAAATGTTAGCCAGTTTCAGCAACTTACGGGTATTGAAAGGCGACATGTGACGCAACATGAATCGTTCTGGACCTATTAAGATCGTTGTTTGGGTGCCGGTAACAGGCGTTGGGTCGGGAAACTTCTTTCCCCATGGAAAAGCCAAATGGCCGCGACCACGATAGCCCCACGCGCCGTACGCGTCGGGAGGAGGCACCGCTAACAATGACGGACGCGTACCAACGGTCGGCAGACCAACATCTGCGCCAGTTGCGTTGCGATTGGGTGGGCCAAAGGTAAATATTCCACTCAAGCCTGGTTCGAGGCCATCCAGAACTGTGCCAGTCGTTCGATATTCCAACATCTGCTGCATGCGAAATGTCGCCGAGCCTTCGTTCTGTCCAACCAGCGCCATCCCTGCATGAACGGAGTTCATCCGTGAGCTGGTATCAGCGAGCTTCGCCTTCCGCATCACTTCGGGAATCAAGGTGATCAATAGTCCGGCCAGAATGGCGATGATCGTTATCACCACCATCAACTCGATCAGCGTAAAACCTGGCTTCAGGTGGTTTTTCATTTCACGTTGTCCTTAGCGCCATCCGTATCGTCGCCAGTGAGCGGAAGTTTCTCACGCATGTCTCCACTTGAACTTCCGAAGGTGGTGTCGATGTCGTTATTTTTATCTGGATTCACCGCCAAGACACCGTCGGCACCCGCGCTGAGCACGCGGTATTTATCGTTGGCTCCAATCGTGACGAATAATTCATTATCCCAGGCGTCATACACCGCTAAGCCCGGAAGACGGTAGCGAACCCACGTCGAACTGGTTTTCGCCAAGGTCGCCGTGGTTCCGCCTTTCGTGACCGCAATAAAACCTGGCTTCCACTTTTTTTCGACCACATAGGTATCGGAATCTTTGCCGGTGGCAGTTGCATTAAATGCATTGGTGTAGACCAATGGTTCGGTCACGCTACCAACCGTCCGCGATTCAATACCGAAACTGAATTTATTCACGTCTTTAGGCAACGTCGGATCGGCATTGTATAATGCCTTGAGCGCCGACAGTTCTGCCTGCGCACTGCTGCTACCGAACAAATAATCGAGGGCCGACTTCGCGTCGGCCAATGTACCAAAGGTCACGTCAGCAATTTGACCGATAGTAGGGATCAGCGTGTCAGGAAATAAATCGGGAGATCCAACGGTATCACCTTGATAGGTCGTGCTCTCCAGGCCCGTGACGGGTGACAAGACTTTCGTCTGCCCATTTGGCGGCATGGGCAACGTGCGATATTTCGTCACCACCTTACGCAGTGATTGCAGCACGCCGATATCTTCGCGTTTAGCGCCATATAAAATGGGGACTTTGATTTCATTATAAATATCGCTGGGCATCATGAGCTTATCTAAGTCAGCGCTCAAATAACTCGGATCTGGCACTCCCTTAAGAGCGGTACCAGAGGTCGATACACTTCCGGGCCAGCGTGAATCACCGCGTATGAACGCATATCTGCTACCACCAGCATTCGCCTGTGATCCCGCGAACGGATGTTCTGCCGGGCTGATCGAGCTCCCTCTGCTCGCAACCGCTAAATTAATGCCGACCTCTACCGCGCGAATGATGACTGCGGTTTTCTTTTCTTTCGCCTTGCCTGTTAGGCCCTGGACAGCGACCATGATTAAGGACGACAAGATGGCCATAATGGAAATTACCACGATCAATTCGATCAAAGTAAAACCACTAAGACGGTTTAAAGGACGTTTCATCACGGAATGACTCCTAAAAAAATGAGCAGTAAACCGCTGGCGTCAGTTCACGTCCTGAGTGTTCAGTAAACCGATTTTATAGACGGCTATCGCAACTACGTATTTTTTATCCAACGAAGCAACGCCAAAACTTTGCGGCGCAGTGGTCGTAGCTGGCGAAATCACCGGCACGCCGATATCAACGCCCACACCAGGACTAGCCGGGTTCATAAAAACAAAGCCAGTGCGGTACTGGTAATACCAACCTATCGCTGAACCTGGAGTCATAAAAGCGTAGGCAGGCAGTGCCGGAAGAGTTGGAACGGTTTCGTCTTTGAAAGGCATGACACTACGACTCAGGGGAAATTTCGCGGCAGACTTCAGTAATGGCTCACCACCAACACCGTAACTTCCACCGGAGCCATCCAAAAGCGGCGTTGAGTTGGGATAGTGATTCGCATTTTTACCACTCGTGTCCAAGACGCCAAAAATCGTATAACTACTTGGGTCTTGGTTTCCATAAATCACCACGGCATACGCGGCCTTGCCATCATTCGGCACGACCACCGATACTCCGTACCACTTGGTATTAGTAATTGGCTCACTGTTACTACGAGCCAATTGACGTGCCTGGGAACACGCGCGCTGAATCGCATTCGCGGAATCATGAACCGCGCCCTTGCGCATCGCCGGTCCAATGGTGGGAACGACCATCGCGACTAAAATAATAACAATTGATACCACCACCATCATTTCGATGGCGGTGAAACCCATGCGGGCAGATGTATGAATAAGATTGATGTTAGCGCGCACCTTGTGGCTCCCAGCTTTTGAGGTCATCGACACTGGGAGCATCTGTACCACGAACGATGTCGTCGTCTTTACCATCGTAACCGGCGGACCACACGCCGAACGCTTGAGTGCCATACACTTTGGCCGCAAAAGAAATGCGCAGTGGCCGCTGCCAAGCATCAACGATTTGCCCCTTCTTATTGATGAAAGATTTCTTCACCGAAGGCGAAGCCATGTTGACGAAACCCTTGTATCCGGACGCCAACACTTCTTTCGCAAAACCTCCGTCAAAAAGGCCATCACCAGAAGAATCAAGGTCTGGTGCCACTGGATATTTATAATCCAACCAAGTATTGGGACTGGTAAAGTAGGGCGATCTTTCTGGCAGCGTGTAACCATCGATCGACCAGAAGCGCTTTGTTCCACCTTTGGGAGCATCAGACAAATCCGGATTTGCACTACCGCTACTGCCCAAATGGTTAAGATCAAACATGTGGTACTGACGCATAATCGGAGCCGCTGAAGTTCCCTCATTCCACGACCACGTTCGCGTCGAATACGTCGTTATCGCCGTAGCGATACTATTCACCAGGGTGTCGGTTGAGCTGACGTCCACTTTATGTTTGATGCCAAGATAGGCAGGATAACCCATCGCCGCTAAAGCTGTGATTACTGAAATCACCACGATCAATTCTAACAAAGTGAAACCACCGCGCGAATTGCCGGTGCGGGTGGCTTTATTGCTCATGGTTATCCCCATACCCCGGCCATGTGAGCGCCGCCAACCATCAGGGCAACCCCTAGGACACGGCATACGAGAACCTCTCCATCACCCACTGACAAACGGCGGCGGAGCAGACGATTAAACATGCCGGCTTCCAGGCGCACCAGCGGCCGGGCGGCGAGCAGCATGACCAATCCACAGGTCGCGCTGATCACTGCCAGCGACCACACCGGCACGATTTCGCGTACCACATCGCTGAGCTGGTCGGCAACCATGACCGCCAAGCCGACGAAGCTTGCCAACACCACCGCGGTAATGATGTGGACCACACTGACTTGGACCTCGCGTTTGGGCGGCGTCAGCGGTAAGGCTTGGCGAATACGTGCTTCTAAAACGGCAATGTCGACGCCACGGACCTCAGCGGTGTGATCCTGCAATAATGCGTGCAGTGCATCAAAACGCTGGGAGGTCGCCTGCAATTCTGGGCGTTCGCTCAACAAACGACGAAGGCCGGCGGCTTCTCCCTGAGAAAGTTCGCCGTCGTGAAAGCGCTGAAGGAGGCGGTCGTGGTCGTGCATGGTTAACTCGGTGAGGAAGACGCCGATATGACTTCACAACCGGACAGCCGTTTGCGGTGACCGTTGAAGGAAATCTGAGGGAGGGGCGACCGACAAACGACTCTGCATTAAGTGGGAATCACCTGAATCAATATAGCCGCATCCACGTCGTTGATGCGGTTGCCGAAAGGATCTGTTCAGCTGTGCGATGATGTGACATCTGAACGAGTCGATCACGAGTCAGAACGAGCCGTCCCACTGTTCCAGTACGCGGACTTTTTCAGCGTCGACCATGGCTTGCCATAATTCGTCGCATTGTCCGCTGATGTACGTGTCGAGGCTGTAGCCGGTGAAATTAATGCGATGATCAGTGATGCGATTTTGCGGAAAATTGTAGGTACGAATGCGATCGCTGCGATCACCGCTGCCAACTTGATCTTTACGCAGCGCTGCGCGTTCACGCGCCAAGCGCTGACGCTCGGCGTCGTACAAGCGAGAGCGCAGCCACTTCAGCGCCTTTTCTTTGTTGGCGAGTTGACTGCGCTCATCCTGACAGGCCACCACTACGCCCGTTGGTTTATGCACAATGCGCACGGCAGAGTCCGTTTTATTGACGTTCTGACCACCGGCACCACCGGCGCGGAAGGTCGTGATGTCAAGATCGTCGGGACGAATCGTGACGTCAGCTTCTTCTGCCTGAGGCATGACCGCCACCGTGGCAGCAGAAGTATGCACGCGCCCCTGGGCTTCGGTCTCGGGCACGCGCTGCACGCGATGGCCACCGGATTCGTAGCGTAACAACGCAAACGGACCGCCCAGGGCAGAGGTTCCGCTGATGTTGAAAATGGCCTCTTTGAAACCGCCTTTTTCGCCTTCCGACAGCGAAAGAACTTCCATGCGGAGTCCGTGGCGACCCGACCATTGAATATACATGCGCGCTAAATCACCAGCGAACAGCGCGGCTTCGTCGCCACCGGTGCCAGCACGAATTTCCAAAATCGCATCACGACTGCCCGTCGCATCTGCGCTGACTAATAAACCTTTAATTTCATCGAATAAGAGCGGTTCTTGCGCTCGCGCCGCAGCAAGTTCCTCATACGCCATTTCACGCATATCTGGGTCGGCCAACATCGCCTCGGCCCCCTGTGCGTCACGCTGAACTTTCAGTAACCGTTCGTACGGTTCCATCAGCCGACCAAGACGCGCCTGTTCTTTGACCACGCTTTGATAACGCGGTCCACCAATCAACGAAGGATCACCCAATTGTTCGGTCAGCCGCCGAAACTTGGCATGCAGCGTAGCAAGATTGGTGAGTAAATCAGACATGGGATTGAATCTCAGGCTGAGAATAAAATAGAAAAACTAGGTCGGATAGGAAAAAAATGAAGCAAAAGAAGTTCTTAACCACAGAGGGCACAGAGGGCACAGAGAAAGTCATTTTGATTTTTCCTCTGTGACCTCTGTGGCCTCTGTGGTTGGCACTGCTCCATTCGTTGGCTTCGCTTTGTTTCTGGCTCGACCGGTCTGGAGACAAGCACTGCTCAATTCAAGCTTCGCCAAACGAAAACAGAAAACCCGCTGGCCATTAGCCAGCGGGTTTTCTGCGGATTCCGTAGTCGAAACTACTTCTTCTTTTTCAACAGGGTGCTGATGCCGCCCTGACCGCCGTAACGCGTGCCGAACTTCTCAACGCGACCAGCGATATCGAGGATACGCTGCTGACCGGTGTAGAAGGGATGGCTGCTGGCTGAAACGTCGACCTTCACCAACGGATACTCAGTTCCGTCGATGGTGACCTTGGCTTCAGTCTTGGCCGCGCTCAACACGATGTATTGGCTGCCGGTGACGGTGTCTTGGAAGACAATCTTCCGCACTGCTGGATGGATATCTGCTCTCATGGTACCGTTCCTTTACGCTTTCTGCTTCTGGGTGGAGGCGCCTTTTTTGGGCGCACGTTCTTTGCCATCAGCTTTGTCGGCTTTATCGCCTTTAGCTTTGCCATCGGCTTTGTCGCCCTTGGCTGGCTTGTCGGCTTTATCGCCCTTCGCTGGCTTATCGCCCTTCGCTGGCTTATCGGCGGCGTCAGCTTTATCAGCCTTTTCGGGCTTTTTGCCGGCGTCATCCTTCGGAGCTGCGGCAAGGGTCTCGGACAAAGTCGGAGCATTAGGATCGCTGTTAACGATTTCCAAAGTGACTTCGACCGCGACATTCTTGTGCAGACGGACTTCGATCTGGTACTTGCCGAGTTTCTTCAGCTTGTCATTCAGATGGACCTGTTTGCCATCGACTTCGACTCCGCTCTTAGCCAGAGCAGCGACGATTTCTTTGGTACCGATCGAGCCGAACAATTCGTTGCCGTGCGAAACACGAGCAGCGATTTGGATCGAGACGCCCTGCATGGTCTTGGCCTGAATCTTGGCTTTGCCTTCGCGTTCGACTTCAGACTTGGCGGCTTTTTCCCGCAAGACATCGATCTGACGCTTAGCAGCTCCATCGGCTGCAATTGCCATACCATAAGGGAAGAGATAGTTGCGTGCGTAGCCAGGCGACACACGGACGACATCGCCCATGTTACCGAGTTTGAGCACGTCCTGAACGAGCAGGACTTCTTTGCGGCGTGCCATCGTGGTGGTCCTTTACTCGCCCACAAAGGGCAGGATGGCGAGGAAACGGGCACGCTTCACCGCCAGGTTGAGCTGGCGTTGGTAAAAGGCCGTGCAGCCGTTGCGCTTGCGCGAGGTGATCTTGCCCTGGGCCGAAACATAACGGCTCAGAGTGTTAAGATCGCGGTAGTCAACTTCGAAGGTACCGTCTTTTTCAAAACGACAGAACTTTGGGGCTTCTGTGCGCTTCGCGCGCGTCTTCTTCTTTTTATTCTTGTCGCCTAACTTGCCGCGAGGGGCAGCGGACGTTCTCATGGGTGATACTTTCTTATGGGTGTTTGTTTGTTTTTATTTGTCTTAATAGAAAATCAGAACGGCGGCTCATCATCGCTCACCGGAGCAGGCGCGGGCCGGCTCGGCTTTGACGATGATGGCGATGGTGCGCTACCGACATCGCCTGATGGCGCGGCGTGATCACCATCGTTAGATGCGCCAGTCGACGCTGCACCGTGTTCTCCGCCGCCGCGATTGCCGCTGTCCAGAAACTGGACGCTATCAGCAACCACCTTGAGCTTCGAACGCTTTTGACCGTCTTTATCATCCCAATTGTCGAGCTTGAGTCGTCCTTCGACGAAACAGGCACGACCCTTGGTCAGATATTGGCCGACCAATTCCGCGGTACGTCCCCAGGCTTCGATGTCGATGAAGGTGACTTCATCTTTCATCTGACCGTCACTACCCTTGAACCGACGATTGATGGCCAAACCGAAGTTGGCTACCGCTTGTTCATTGGCAAGGAAACGCACTTGCGGATCTCGGGTAAGATTACCACCCAAGAGCACACGGTTAACGGCGACCGACACGTTAGCCTTCGCTGGCGGCCGCAGCCGCCATGGCGGCAATCGCCGCAGCCGCAGACTTCGCACGCTGGGTCTTGATGCGCTCAAGATCCTTGCCCGGGCGAGCGACGATCAGCTGACGCAAAATGGTTCCGCCCAACAATGCACGGCGTTCGATCTTTTCGATCGCGCTGGTGTCAGAGGTGAAGTAACCGTGGAAGTACAACGCACTGGTCTCTTTGGCGATAGGATAGAGCAATTTACGCTCTTCCCATTTTTCCAGTTCGAGAAAAGTAGCGCCTTCTGATTCGAAGGTCGCGCGCACAAGTGCGAGGGTGCCTTCGTAATCGGTACGTGCCACACTGGCACGCACCAGAATGGTGGTCTCATAATTGGACACAGCCATGGATGAACTCCTTTGTTCGTGGACCGTCGGGCAGAAATGCCAAACGGGAGGCCGTGAAAACGTGGCCCCGAACGCGCGGGCCAGACAGCCCGCATCATAACGAGCCCGAAGGCTCGTTGAAAATGGTCAGAACATGGCGTCAGGCGGCGATGTCCCAGACAGTGATGTCAGGGACCCGCAACGCACGACGCCATGAAGATTACTTCGCGGCAACTGCCGGAGCGGCCTTGGCGGCCTGAATCTTAAGTGCCATACGCGACTTGGCGCGCGAGGCACTGTTCTTGTGGATGCTCTTGAGCGAAGCCGCCTGATCGAGCAGCTTCGACAGCTGCATGATCAGCTCGTCGGCCTTGGCCAGCTCTTTGTCGTGCAGCGCGCGAACGAGCTGCTTACGGACGGTTTTGAGTTCACTAAGGCGAGACTTATTCCGCACGCGGCGGGCTTCGTTCTGGCGCATGCGCTTGCGGGCGCTGTTATTGTGCGGCATTTCTGGGTTATCCGATCAGTCGGTTATAGGTGGGGCGGCGGAGTATTAGAGCCCGCGCAATTTTTCAAGACGTGCAGCGCAGTCCTTATAGGAGAGGTCCATCTCGACGAGGTTTTCGAGGTCTGAGATGGCTTCCTCCTTCTTGCCTGCTTGCTCATGTTGACGGGCGCGGAGGTAGCGGACTTCTTTGGCTTCGTCTGATTTGCCGTCATCAACGGTGGTCAGATACGCGCTGTAATTTTTAACCGCCAAGTCATGCATGTTCTTCTTGCCAAAGCACACGCCCAAGAACTTGTGCGACTTCAAACGGAAACGTGGATCGGCCACCGTGCGCTGGAATTCACTGGCCGCCGCCTCGATCTGGCCAATTTGCAGTAAGCGAACGCCTAGATTGAACTTATGACTGAGTTCCGTGGGCTGACGTTCAGACCGTTTACGGTACTCTTCAATCTCAATTTGGGCCAACGTCAGCTTGGCTTCGGTGGCATCCTGGTTGGCAGCAACCAGCTGCTTGATGTAGTTTTTATGCTCTTCAATGGTGACGTCGCCAAGGCGAATAACGATGTTGAAATCGAAGGTGTCGATCTCCGCCGCTTTCTCCAAAGCCGAGCGGGCATTGGCGTACTCGCTCGGGTCGTTGGCAATTTCAGCCAAGCGACGGTGCGTTTCGGCTTTCTTGAGCCACAAATCCTTTTTGCCCGGTTCGGCCTTCAAGTCTTCCTCAACGAACTTCATAACCTCACGCGCGTCTTCGGGCGTGCGAATGAGCCGCGACATGACGTCGGCACGACGCGCTTTGTCGTCGCTTGAAAGTTGCGAACGGAAGTCACCCGTCGCAGCACCTGACTGATTGCGCCGCTCCATCGATTTGCGCGCTTCCCAATTCTTCAACGTCCGTCCGGCTTCTGGATGATTCGGCATGGCCGCTTCCAGCTTCGCCATAGTTTTCAGTGCCGATTCCAAACTGGCTGGATCTTTCTTCTCTTGAAATCGATCGAAATACAAATGCCCTAAATGCCACAACGCATCCGCATTGAAAAGGCCGGTAGAAACCACCTCTTCGTAAAGGAAAATCGCGGGTTCGATTAATGGTTTAGTACCGGCTTTATAAGCCAAACGAGCCGCATCACCGGCACTAGCCAGTGACTTCGCATCTGGATTTCCTGCGACTTTTTTCATCGCGACGATCAGCAATTTGAGCGGATCCTTACTGAACCCAGGCATGCTCATGGCGCCAAATAAACTTTTCTTATCGCTCTCTTTGGCCTTCCGCTTCGACGCATCGACATAGAGCTTGTAGAGTTGCAATTCTGCCGGAGCGACGTCCATACACTCTTCGCCAATTTCCAACGCCAGCGGCCAGTTGCGACGTTCGATCGCCTGCTGCATACGGGCAAGGTGCTTGCTGATATCGACCATGGCGAAAGATCCTCACGAAAACTGGATAAATGACCTACTTAGTCGCACAAGTGTGTCGAAAAGATTCGAAACGACTTGCGGGTAGTGTGGCGCAGCATAGTGTCCCGACTCACATCTCAAGCCCCGGCACTACCCGCATGACCCTCGCCGCATCACCAACCTACCCCCCAACTTTGTCAGTGGTGCAATATCCACATCCGGCACTGCGCAAAGTCGCGCAAGACGTCACCGTCTTCGACGACGCCCTTCGCGATTTTTGCGAGCGCATGTTCATCTGCATGGAAAACGCCAAAGGCATCGGCCTCGCTGCACCGCAAGTTGCCGTATCCAAACGCATCTTCATCACCGATCACGCCCGACGCGAAGAAGGCCAGAGCGATCGTCGTGTGTGGATTAATCCGCGCATCGAGCAGGCGGTTGGCACCACAGCCTACGAAGAAGGCTGCCTGAGTTTCCCAGGAATGTACGCCAAAGTCGCACGCTGCGATCGCTTCGACATCGTCTTCCAGGATGTGTGGGGCGCGCAACAGCGAATGAGCCTTGACGTGTCGGCGGGCGATTTTCTTGGCGTCGTGGTGCAACACGAACTCGACCATTTGCTCGGCAAGGTGTTTGTCGATTATCTCTCTGAAGCACAGCTCGGACTCATTCGCAAACGTTTGCGCGAGATGGAAAAAGATTTTCACCATATGACCGGTAAAGCAGGTTCGATTCTGCGGCGATGACCAGCAACCCCGACAACGGTAATGCCTTTGGTTTCACCGTACCCACCGATCGGGATCGGCTGGCGGAGCTTGGCGGCATTGCTGGCGGATTGGTCCATGAGTTGAAAAATCCAATCGGCGTCGTGCTGCTCAACGCCGAATTAATGCTCAAGCACATGAGCCATTCGCTGTCGCCAAGCGAACGCGAACGTGAAGAAAAACGCCTCCGTCGCATCATTGATGCCGCACGCAATGTTCAGGCAGTCGTGCAATCGTTTCTCAGTTTTGCTCGCCCAGGACGGCCCGATCCCGACGCCGTTAGTGTCAACGCGCTTCTCCAAACGCTGCTTGATGAACAAGCGGACAGCATGGAACAAGCGCACGTTCAGGTATCATTTCATCCCGATGAAAACCTCGCGCTGTTGGCCGCCGACGTTCAGCAATTGCGCTCCGTTTTTCTGAATATTATCTCCAATGCGCGCGAAGCGTTGATGGCTCGGCCCGACGATCGCCGGCTCTTGGTAGTCACTCGCAGCGCTAAAAATCTGGTGCGCGTGGTCATCGCCAACAACGGTCCGCCCTTCGATGAACGCGTGGCAGCCCACCTTTTCCAGCCATTTACTAGCAGCAAAGAAGAAGGCACCGGCCTGGGGCTCGCGATTGTTCAGCGTTTGGTCGAAATGCATCACGGGACGGTTACTGCCAGCAGCGACAAA
>JANMYZ010000348.1:0-2477 GCA_031382605.1 Planctomycetota bacterium
GTCTCACCCGCGCTGGCGGCGGCGAAAAAAACGGCAACAAAAAGCAAAAGCGCGGTCAAGGTACAGTGAAAAGGATTCACATAAGACATACAACCTCGGTGGTCATTTCACGGCCGACCTCGGCCAGATTTCAGCAGAAATGCCCAGCGAGAAGCTGGACACCGTAACGCTTCTATGCCGATCATTGCTTGGGAGATCAAAATCTGGCGAGCGCTGCGTCAGAGCAAAACGCCGACTTTTTATGAGCGGGACCACCGCCTGAGAATGATGGCCATGAGTAAAATTGATGTCCTCTGGGGGTTGGTGCCTGACAGAACGGACATGACCCAGCAAACAACGAATTTGCTGAGTGAGTGCATAAACGGAGCCTTCCTGACTAATTTTTTTAACCTGCAGGCATGTCCTGAAGCTTCTGCCGTCTTAAAGTTTCTAGTCGCGAAGACGGCAACCGCAGCGAAGACGGTAACCGCCGCAAAATGGTTCAAGACCACGTTGTCATTCGCTTTCCTCCCAAAGTCCCCAACGGGGACGACTCAAGGCCAGCCCGGCGCTTCAGCGCCGGGATCAAGTGCGAATATTTCAAAGTCCCCGACGGGGACGACGCATGGCGAATCCGAACATGCCATCGCGGACAGAGGCGTCGTCCCCGTTGGAACAGTAAAAATGCTATGGCTGCTCATTGCAGCGATAGCACCACTGATAGCATTTCAAACATGCGCGGAGAGCAAATCGCTGGTCGTGAGTTCTTCAAGTCGCCTACGTTCGCGAAGCAAGCGACTGATTTAGGTGCCTGGGTGTCAGTTGATGAGTTGAAGACTTTGTTGGCTGCCAACCCGACGATTGGCGATGTTATCAAGGGAACAAATGGATTACGGAAGGTCCGCATGGCGTTGCCTGGACGAGGGGCAAGAGATGGTGCGCGAGTTATCTATTTTCAGGTCGTCGCTCCAGCAACGGTGTTGTTGTTGGCGCTCTACGCCAAGAATGAACAAGCAGATTTGGATGACGACGATAAAAAAGCGCTCGGACTTTTGCGTCGTAAAATGTGTCAGTACCTCAATCTTCCTATTTAAAGGAGAGAATAATCATGGGACGCCTCGCTAAACAAATTGTATCCGACATTGCCGCCATGGAACGCGGCGAGATTGCTGTCACTGAAAGCCCCATTGGTGATCGCGGCGAACCTCGTCCGCCAGCAGGCCAGCCCAACGGTCGCATCTTGCTTCGCCTGAGCCGGGATGAGCACGCCGTTCTCGTCCGAGAAGCAGCGGAGCAGGGCGTGAGCTTGAATCACTATCTGACGGAGATTGTCTGTAGTCGTCGTCGATTGACGGCGGTAACGCCCCGACGTGCCAAGCGATCTACGAAAGTATCTCGTTCACATCCGGCCCCGCGCCGTTCGTTGCGTCCAGCGTAAGTTAAAGCGTTCAGATGAGCTCAGGTTTTGCGGAAAACAGACGGAAGCATTCTGGCATTCGTCACGCAGAGTCATTCACGTTTCAGTCGTCCTTTCAGGACTCACCATGCGGTTCGTCGTTCTACCCGGCACTCGAAGTGCCGGGCTATTTTCGCGTCGTCCCGCTGGGACGGAATGCGGCGGTTTGCGTTCTCACGCAGCCGCACGTGTTTCGAGCACGAAAACCACAGTCGTACGATTAATTCTAAAACCGCAGTAGGAATTCAAACTTCCACCGCCAAGGCGCAAAGACGCCAAGAAAAGCAAAGGTCCGAATCAAAAACTAGATGATCAATGACTTCACCAATCGGGTGAGTTTTATTTTGGATGTATGTTCTTTGCGCTCTTTGCGGCTTGGCGGTAAAATGGTTCTCTACTGCGTTTTCCGAGTTAATATTTTCGCTTTTCGCGCAAATGACGCAGGGCTTCGTGCAAACCGCGATCTTTATCTGGTGCGTCGGGAACGGCCTGTTCGGATGTTTTCTTTGCGCTTGCTGAAGTAGTGGCTGCGGCGGTATTTTTCGTCGCTGAAGAAGTTGGCGATGTGCCCGCTGGTGTATCGGTTCGGCGTGACCAGCGTGGTAGACTGATCTGCCAGCGGCGGACGGCGATTTCGCTGATGAGTAAAAGAATGATGAGCGCCAAAATCAGCGGCGCGATGGGTCGCACTTCGCCTGGGCTGGGTGGCAGTCCGTACAGTTGAGTGAGGTCGCTGCGTACAGCGCCGCCGCTCAAACGGGCTAGGCCGCTGAGCACGTCTGCGCCGCGTGTGCGGCCGAAGCGGGGTTCTGCTTCTGGCGCGTACGGCAAGCACAGTGCGGGGCCGAGCAGGGCGCGTCCGGCGAGGTCGATCGCGGGTAGCGTGGTACGCTGGTCGTCTAAACGTATCACGGCTTCCCACACGCCGTTTTCGATCGGTTGCAGAATCGGCGCTGATGCATCTTCAACGGCGCTATCGACGGTCAGCGATAGCGTCGGCGCACTCGCTGGCCATTCATCGCGGCGACTCGGATCGAGTTCA
>JANMYZ010000385.1:0-5360 GCA_031382605.1 Planctomycetota bacterium
TCTTGTTCATCCATGGCTTACCTTTGCCACATTCCTTACGGAATTCTTTGGCGAACTTGCCGCTCTGGATGTCCTTGAGGATCTTCTTCATCGTCGCGCGAGTTTTCGGCGTGATGATTTTAGGTCCGGTGATGTAATCGCCGTATTCAGCGGTGTTGCTGATCGAGTAACGCATGTAGCTGAGGCCGCCTTCGTACATCAGGTCGACGATCAGCTTCACTTCGTGCAAGCACTCGAAATAGGCCATTTCAGGTGGGTAACCAGCATCGGTCAGGGTCTCGAAGCCAGCTTGGATCAAGCCGCTCAAGCCGCCGCACAATACCGCTTGTTCGCCGAAGAGATCGGTTTCGGTCTCGTCCTTGAAGGTGGTTTCGATGATGCCCGCGCGAGCGCCGCCGATGCCGTTGCCGTAGGCCAACGCGCGCTTCAGCGCCTTGCCGGTGGCGTCTTGGTGTACGGCAACCAGCGACGGAACGCCGCCGCCTTTGAGGTACTCGCTGCGCACCGTGTGGCCTGGACCCTTCGGCGCGATCATGGTGACGTCGACATTCTTCGGCGGCTTCACGAAGCCGAAGTGGATGTTGAAACCGTGCGCGACCATCAACATCGCGCCGGCTTTGAGATTCGGCTCAATCTCAGCGGCGTAGGTCTCAGGCAAAAACTCATCGGGCACCGTGCACATCACTACATCAGCGGCTTTGACCGCATCAGCGATCGGCAACACGTCGAAGCCGTGCTTCAACGCCAGCTTGGCGTTGGGACTGGTGCGGTTGTGATTGCCGACGATGACCTTAATGCCGCTGTCGCGCAGGTTCTGCGCATGAGCGTGGCCCTGTGAGCCATAACCGACCACCGCAACGGTGCTCTTTTTGAGGGGGTCGATTTTCGCGGTCTTTTCGTAGTGGACCTTGATGGCCATGGAGGCTCCAGAGTAAAGAGGGTTCAATGAAGGCGCGGGACTATAGGAAGGGCGGGAAAAACGCAAAATGAAGGTCGCGGCGGAGCCGTCACTTGGCGGCCATCCGTTGAGAGCTTCTCATTACCCACAACGTTTGGAGCGTGAAAATATTCGCGCTCCCAACGTTGTGAGTAACGAGCAGGTCTGAGGCCTGAGTCCCTCTTGGCGGTCGCACTAATTGTCGTTTGCGAAAGCCCCCAACGGGGGCGACGTAAGGCCAGCCCGGCGCTTTAGCGCCGGGAATCAACGGAGATGGTGAGCAAAGCCCCCAACGGGGGCGACGCTTCGCCGAACGTGAAATATCATCCCATCAAAACTCATCGGTCCTCATTTGGACGCTCAGTTCTGCACCCAGGTGAAGCGGGCCTTAGGAAAGGATGTGATTTTGCGTCGCCCCCTTTGGGGGCTTTATTCACCAATCGTCTGATTTCCCGGCGCTGAAGCGCCGGGCTGGCCTTACGTCGCCCCCTTTGGGGGCTTTATTCACCAATCGCCCTTATGAGTAATGAGCAGCCGCTTGGCGTACAGCTGCTCGGCTTGCGCCAAGTCCGCCGGGGTGTTCACGCCCAGGACCGAAGCCACGTCGTCAGTGATGACCAATTCCACTGGGCGATTTTCGGCGACCAGCATCGCCACCACATCCGTTAAATAGTATTCGCCCTGGGCGTTGGTCGGCTTCACTTGCTTCAAGCAGCGGAACAGATGTGCGCGATCGAAGGCGTAAATACCGCTGTTTATCAGGGTAATCGCGCGCTGCTCAGCAGTCGCGTCTTTATGTTCGACGATGCGCGTCAAACGGCCTTGCGCATCGGTGATCATGCGGCCATAGCCGGTGGGGTCCGCCATGCGGGCGGCGACGCCGGTACAGGCGGCTTTTCCAGCGCGGTGTTTTTCAATTAATTGATTGAGCAATTCCGGCGGAGTCATCGGGCAGTCGCCACACAAGACGATCACCGTGTCGCCGCGCACGGCGGGTTCGGCGCACAAGACGGCGTGCCCCGTACCCAGCTGTTTATCCTGCAACACGAACTCTGCGCCGAGCGGTTTCACCACGGCTTCGACCGCTTCGCGCTGCCAGCCGACGACGGCCACGCTTTGGCCAACTCCCAAACGTTTGCAGGTGTCGAGGACATGTGCCACTAACGCTTTGCCTGCCAAATCATGCAACACCTTGGCGATGTCTGAACCCATGCGCGTGCCCTTGCCAGCAGCAAGAATCACGGCGGTGACTGACGGATGCGAAAACGTTGCTGACGTGGAAGAAACGGAAGAAGAGACGGAAGAAGAGACGGAAGATAAATTAGCTGCGTTCATCGGTGTGTTCCTGACGGTTCGAGAACGTAGGCGCCGCTTCGGTTCCACAAGTCGAGCTCCAGCGCACATGCACGACTTCGTGGGTGGTGGCCGTTGCTTTCATCCGTTCAGCAATAGTGAAACCGGGCACCCAGACGACTCCGTTGGCGTCTGCCACCACCGGAGCGCCTGGGCGCAAACGACTGGAAACTCCGCGCGTTGAGAGGAATTTTACCACCGTCTGACGTCCGGGCGCACCGAGCGGAATAAACCGTTCACCACTCTGCGCTGGCCGCCAAATCAACGGCCACACGCACGACGATGCATCCAGATAGGCTTGAGAACCATCCACTTTCAGGTCGCTCGGCAGCGGAATAATGCGGCATTCCATCTGCTCAATACCACGCGGATATATCCCTGGGCCAATCATTTCGACCTGGCCTTCATCGCGTTGTGGATGCGCCAGTTCCCAGGCCAACGTGCGTGCTCGTCGCAGCAATAACCACCGCCCCACATGCAAACGTTGCCCAGGCAATCCACGAGCCAGCTGATCGATGCGCTCCAGTTGTTGGCGCTCCAAAGTCAGTGCCAAATGCAGCAGCAGTTTCCGCCATACCTGACGACGGCGATCGGCCGGCAGCAGTAAAATCGACTCCAATAAAATATCATCCGCGCCCAAACTGCGCTGCCAGACGTCACTGGCGACGATTTCCAGGGTCGCGGTTTCTGCTTGGCTGCGATTGGCCAACTCGACTAACGCTTCTGCCATTCCAGGGACGCCGTGTTCCAACACGGGCAACACTGAATGACGAAGATAATTACGTTGGAAACCGAGATCTTCGTTGGTGCTATCTTCCCGCCAAGGCACGCCGTGGCTGTGACCATACGCACGCAAGTCGCTGCGCGCGATTCCCAGCAATGGGCGAAAGAGCGCAATTTTACCGGCTAAAATACGCCGTGGCGGAATGCCCGAACGGCCCATCGGCCCAGCACCGCGCAGCAAATTCGCTAACACGGTTTCGGCCTGATCATCCCGATGATGCGCGGTTAAAACACCAACGGCTCCATGCGCCTGCGCCACCGCTGCCAACCGCGCATAGCGATGCCGACGTCCGGCGGCCTCCAAAGAATCATGCCATTGGCGCGCCAATGCGGCGACATCGGTGTGCTCTGCCACTAACGTTCCGGCAGCAAAACCCGCTGCGGTTAATTGCTGATGATGCGCGCGAATCGTCGAGAGGTCATGCTCCGCGTCCGAACGCAATCCGTGATTCAAATGCCACACCACCAGCGGCCAGGATCCAACGCGCGCCAACATATCCCACAACGCCATGCTGTCGGCGCCGCCACTGACCGCGACCACCAACGTCGCACCTTTTTCTGGAGCCTGCGGCAACCGTGCCATAGCCGCAGCGAAGCGCTCGATCAGGTCCGTCACCCGGAGCGCCCGTGCTGATCGCGAACGGTGTGCGAGGTCAGTAAATCAACTAATCCGGGCAGCAGATCTTTCGCCGTACCGCGCAGGCTACACGCTAAAGCATGGGAAAAATGCGTCTCTTCGACGTTGACCTCAACCACCGGGTGCAGCGCCGATAGTTCACCTGGGATCGACGACACTGGTTGCACCAGGCACGAAGATCCCACCAATAAACATCCGTCAGGATCAAAATCGCGAAGCTGTTCGAGCATGCCGGGCGGCAGCGATTCACCGTACCACACCGAGCCGGGTCTGGTCGCTGCGCCACAGTGCGGGCACGGAACCAAGCTCAGCGAATTGTCCTCGCCATCACGCGCCCGCCAACCGCAGTTGGCTGAGCAAATGGTGTCGAACAGGGAACCATGCAGATGCACCACGGGGTGAACGCCAGCGCGCTCCAATAAATCATCTTCATTGGTGGTCGCGACTAACACTTGGCCGCCGGGATAATGTTTTTGCAGCAACGCCAAACTGCGTTGCCCTGGATGTGGTTGCGCCAACGCCACGGCCATGCGCCGTTCACGATACCAGTCCCACACCAGTTCAGGGTTACGCTGAAAGCCATCGAGCGACGCCAAGTCCTCGGCCTTGAATTCATTCCATACGCCGCCCGCACCGCGAAATGTCGCCACGCCCGCATCGGCCGACAATCCAGCGCCGGTCAACACCAACAGCCGACGGCAGCCCGCCAAAGCCTTGGCAGCGTCAGTAATGGTCGCCAGTTTGTCGCTGTCAGCGGTCACAGGACAGATTCTTACTGGTCAGCGGGGATTGGCGCAAGACAACGCGCCGCCATGCCTGACATCCCTGCCGAACCTGCTGCCGACCATGACCTCCCTGAGGTCGAGCAATTTATTGCCAAGGCTCAGGAACTCCGCCTGACCACCGTGGTCGTGGCGTGGAAAGAAGAATACGGCCAAGTGCTGGACGCGCCTGGAGTGGTCTACGAACGCCTCGCGCAATTTTCGCTGCTGGCCTACCACCGTCCCACCAGCGCGATTCTGCGTTGTCATCAGCAAGGTGACACCGTGGCGCGCAAGGCGCTGGCCGAACGGCTGCGGACGCTCGGATTTACCGTCGAAGAACGCACGCGTAACGAGATGAAATACCGCACGTGAGCAACCTGAAAATCGCGATGGATTGAACACAGAGCACCAGAGCACCAGAGTAGAGAAAGAGCAGAGAAAGAGCAGAGAAAGAGTAGAGAAAGAGTGAGACTCTTTTTTAAACGATCACCCCAAAGTGTTCCGCTATTTCGACGTCATGCTTTGTCTCTTCTTCTGGTGCTCTGTGTTCTATAGCTGCGTTTAGGTTGAGTACCGAGCATCAGACTCCACTCGGAATTGACACGCTTGGCACTGCGGCAGGATCCGCGCTCCGCTGGCGTTTCGCTCAGTCGCCGCGCGATAAAACCACGCCATCGCAAGGAACATCCGATGACCCATTCTTCGCTCTTCAATTTGTCTAACGATGTTGCCGTGGTCATCGGTGGCACCGGTGTTTTGGGCGGCACATTGGCATTTGGTCTGGCCCAAGCGGGCGCGTCAGTCGCGGTGCTGGGTCGCAATGGAGAGCGTGGTGAAGCGCGCGCGCACCTGATTCGTTCGGCAGGATATCAAGCGGTGTTTATCG
>JANMYZ010000424.1:0-16940 GCA_031382605.1 Planctomycetota bacterium
CATTGCTATTTCCGCCGTGCGCCCAGCGCGCGCCGTGGTTATTCCGGTGTTAGGACATCGCGATCCCCAGGTGGTCGAACGAGCCCTGCGCGCGCTGAGCTCGATTGGCATCACCTCAACCGAATTACGCAAAGATATTGAAACTCACCTGAACGAAGGCGAGCCGCCAGTAGCGATGCAGGCAGCCATTTGCCTGGGTTCTCATGACGATCTTCGGGCAGTGCCCGCGTTAATTGCGCGGATGACTAAAGGCCCACCTGAGGTCGCTGGCGTGGCGATGACGGCTCTACAACGCCTGACGCGGGTTGATTTTAAAAACGACGCCATCGCCTGGAATGCCTGGTACGACACGTACCACGCGGAAGCACGGCAACGGGTAAATACGCAAGCCGAATTGTTGACCAAGCCGGAGGCTCAGAAACAAATCGCCGGCATCCAAGCGCTCGCTGGAATGCGCAGTGAACGCCAAGAATCCATCGATTTGATTGAGCCGATGCTGAACGCCGCAGATCCAACGGTGGCAATGTCCGCGCGCCAAGCCTTGGCGACCTTGGCGCCCACCGAATACACCATGCCGACGGCAACAGAGGTCACCGCGGTGACTAATCCTGCGCCAATCGTCACGGAAGCGAAAGCGCAAGGCATGATCGCCTACCTGTCGGATAAAGGCTTATTTGACACCTGGTATGGCGTCACTTTGACGGCGTTTGTTGGCATCCTGATTTTATCAGGCGTTTTGTTTCTGCTGCGCACTGGGCCAGTGAAGAACGCCACACGACGCATCGGCCGAGTCGTCGCTGCCGGCACCATGCGCTTGGCGCGCCCGCTTACCAAGCAGGTACAAAAGGGCACCAAGCGCATCGTTCGGGCGTTTACTCAGAATAAATCCAACGCGGATAAAAAAGCTTAGCGCATCACCCCGTCGTCCAGCGGCCTTCGCATTCACCGAAAAGATCGTTGGCCTGCGTCGGTCCCCAGGTTTTGCGCGGGTAACTTTGCACCGGCACCTCTTGCATAGCCTGACGCAGGCTGTCTGCCCAACGCCACGATTCTTCGACTTCATCGCTGCGGATGAACAATGACTGGTCGCCAAGCACGACGTCTTGCAAAAGACGCTGGTAAGCTTCTGGGCTCGGTTTGTGGTGAAAGTAATTCTGGTAATCGAAGTTGAGCTTAGCCGGTTTAATGGTCAGGCCCGAACCCGGTTCTTTCACATCGAAATCGAGGTCGATGCCGTCATTCGGCTGAATGCGCAAGGTAATGCGGTTCGGACGTAGGTGGCATTCTTGGTAGCTGCCGAACAACGTGGTCGGCGGCATGCGGAACTGAATGGTGATGGAGGTGTAACGCGCAGGCAAATGTTTGCCGGTACGCAGCAAAAACGGCACGCCACCCCAACGCCAATTATCAATGTAGGTTCGGCAGGCGATGAACGTTTCGGTATCCGAGTCCGGCTTCACGCCACTTTCTTGGCGATAGCCTTCGAATTGTCCGCGCACGATATGTTTGCCGGCGTCGGGCATGTCGGCTGGTGGGCGCAAGCATTGGAGCACTTTTACTTTTTCGTCGCGAATAGCCTTCGGGCTGAGCGATGCCGGAGCTTCCATGGCAACTAAAGCCACGAGCTGTAAAAGATGATTTTGCAGGATGTCGCGAATGGCGCCCGAGGTATCGTAATAACCGCCGCGACCGCCTTCCATGCCGACGGTTTCGCCGACGGTGATCTGGACCAACTCAATGTATTTTTGATTCCACAGCGGCTCGAAGAACGCGTTGCGAAAGCGGAACACTAAGAGGTTCTGAACGGTTTCTTTGCCCAGGTAATGATCAATGCGATAGAGCTGATCTTCGCCGATGAGTTTGAGTAATTCATTATTTAAAATTTGCGCGCTGGGCAAATCCGTACCGAATGGTTTTTCCACCACCAAGCGACGCTTCAGGCCTTGCGACTGATCGAGCAAACCCGCCGTCCGCAGATTTTGCACGGATGGCAAGCACAGTTCTGGTTTGACCGCAAGATAGAACACGCGATTGGCCGGGCCACCCGCGATAGCGTCAAGGCGTTCACCAAGCGCGGTGTAATCCGCAGCGGTTTCCAGGTGCGTCTGCACATAACTCGTGAGCCCCAAGAACTCCTGCCATTGCTCTGGGCTATGATTTTTATCTTTTGGTACGGTCTGATCGAGCGTTTGGCGAAACGAGGCATCGTCCCATGGTCGGCGCGCGACGCCCACTAATTGGAAACGTCCGGGGAAAAATTTCTCACAATGCGCGGCAAACAAGGCTGGCACCAACTTGCGCGCGGTCAGGTCTCCAGAAGCGCCGAAGATAATAACTTGGGTGAGATCGTTAGTAGGCATGGGTCGATAGGATGGAGCGCGGGACCACAGCGCAAGATTCGGCTAACGCAGTCATGCGCATGGCCAGGGTGAGCGAATCTATTCCATAAAGAGCGGCATCAATGCCCGTCGATGTATGCATGATGAGGTTAACAGACCAGCCCACGGCAATTGCCGTGGGCTGGAATAGGAAACCTCAACTGATCGTAAAGATCAGGCGTTAGCGGATGGAACCGCAGCAATTGCCTGCTGCAAACCATCGATTTCGCCTGGGGCGAGCACGCCTTTTTCGACCAGCAAGCTGATCAAGCGTTCCAGCTTACGGCTGGCTTTGTCGCTCTGGCCATTGCCTTCACCGTGATTTTCACGTGGTGCACGAGGCGCACGAGCTTCGCGTTCGCGTGGGGCTGGACGTTGAGCGGGTTCGCCATCGCGATCATCGCGGCTGTCGCGGCCATCACGATTGTCGCGGCTGTCGCGGCCATCGCCCTGATCATCTTCAGGATTGCCGTATTCGTCTTCGCGTCCTGGACGGACGACACGCGGCTCAAGCAGAGCGACCGACACGGCCTTCATGCCTTTTTCGCCAACTTCCAGTTCATAGGTGACGCGCTCACCGACCTGGAGGAAGCGGAAGCCTTCCATATTGATGTTGTTCTGATGGACGAACACGTCCTCACCGCCGTCATCAGGCTGCACAAAGCCATAACCACGACGACGATCGAAACGGACTACGGTACCGGTAGAAGCCACTGGAATTACCTCACTGTGTGGGGGATTACGTGAAGACGCCGACCAAACGGCGTCCGAAGGAAGACTTGAAAGATGGAGTAAATATTGCTGCGTACCACGTTGACGATCAGTTCTTTTTCTTTTACGAGAGTTCTGTTCTGGTGCCCGACATCCGCTTGGGGCATTTTAAATTGGAAGTAATCCGGTGAAACCTGCGGCGTGTTATGGGGCGGGATCATGGAACGGAGAAACCGGAGGCAAGCACCAGACTGCACGGCACTCAACGCCAACGATGTCAGGGGCAAGGCATCTCTATTTGAGTAAGCGATTTGAGTAAGCGCTCGCCACAGTCCTTGCCTTGCCAGCGGTCCAATGCCTGGGTATGTGGACCCGCGTCAGGGGATAAAATGGTCGAGCCATTGCTAAAACGTGAGGGCAATCTGCGCTTCGCTGGCCTGTCCAGCGTCGGTTATCCGGTCGATCCGCTGCGCTTAGGAGCCAACGTACAAGAACGTTTGGCCGGCGTTGCCTTGGTGCCATATGGCCCCGTCAGCCTGATATTTAGCGTCCCGCCAGATGAGTTGGCCCCGACCGCATGGGATTGCCAAGTCGGCACCGCCGTCACTGGCCAGCCCGTAACGATTTCTGGGATTACCCTGGAAGACTACCGCAATTTGTATGCGTTATCGTTGCCCCACAGCGGCCCAACGCGAGAGCTGGGCCTGACTCATCGACGCTTGAGTGATCACGCTAAAAGCCTGGGTTATCGTCTTCGGCCATATTGGCGTTTAGCCCTGCGAGGTCGCCGTTTAGCGGATGGCAACGTGCTGCCGGTTGCTGATGTAGCGGTGTTCATCGACCGATGACACCGGCACACCAGCCACACGAACTGCCTGCGGGTAGTCGTGGTTTGGGACGACACACCACGCTTCGCCTAGCAGCAGTACCGATAAGCGAAGCGCTACCGAATCGCGGCGCACGCCTGGTCGCAGTGACAGCGGTCTTTGCTCTTTTGGCGGCGTTGGTGTGGGTGGTAACGCGCCCCGTTGCTCCGCCAACGCAACCGCTGATCTGGGACGCCATCGCTCCACCGCAAACCACCGCCATGCATCCTTGGAGATTTCTCGTTTTGCATCACAGCGCCAGTCGCGGTGGCGATGCGCAAATCATTGATCGTGATCACGTCACTCACAATGGCTGGGACGGTATCGGCTATCACTTTGTCATCGGCAATGGCGTCGACATGCCGCTTGGACGTATTGAGGCAACGTTCCGTTGGCGGCAGCAAATTCATGGCGCCCATGCAGGTCCGCAACCCGCGCAAAAACCGTATAACGTCGACGGCGTCGGTATCTGTTTGATTGGAAATTACGATCATCATGTGATCGATCCTTTTGCTGAACGTCGCTTGGTCGAATTATGCGCTCAGCTGATTGATCGCATCCCCACCTTGTCGGTGGGACGCATCATTGGCCACCGCGATGTTCCTGGGAAAAACACCGTTTGCCCTGGTAAAAGCGTTGATTTAGAGCGGGTCAGATTTCTTGTGCGACAAGAACTCATCACCCGTGGCTTGACGGTGCGATGAACGATTCGCCAAGTTCTTACGTCGCGCAATTGATCGCCGTCATTACCGCGCCCACCGCCAGCGAGAAAGCCACCTGCTTGGCCGCCATCGTGGCGCCTTCGTTAGCAACATGGCCATTACCTGAATTGCCCGCGCTACCTGGTCGCCCAAACCATTGGCAAGTCAGCGACGTTCCGCCACGTCGACGACGAACTTTGAGTCATGCGCCGACGCGCAATCGCTTTCTGCTCGCCATCCATCACATCGAACTTTCAGCGGTCGACCTCGCGGTATTGGCCTGCTTACGCGCAAGCGGTGCGCCAGCGGAACTGCATCACGATTTCCTTGGCATCGCCCGCGATGAAGCGCGCCACGCGCGACTGCTGGAAGACCTACTCGCTCGCCGTGGTTTAGTTCCAGGTGACGAACCGGTGCACTATCGTCTGTGGCAAACCGCGCTGGCCTGTAGCGATCTTGGCGAACATTTGGTCGCGGTGCCGCGCTTTCTCGAAGCGCGTGGCCTCGACGTTTCGGCTGAATTACTGCCACGATTAGCGACCCTCGACCCCGAGGCGCACGCCGTCCTAACGGTCATCTATCACGACGAAATCGGCCACGTTGCCATCGGCAGTCGCTGGCATCAGTGGTGGTGCGCCCGCGAAAACCTTGACCCTGAAAACCATTTCCGCGCCGTCGTCACCGCTCACTTTCCAGGGCAAGTCCCAGGCCCAACGCCACTGGATCACCCTGGACGTCTGCAGGCGGGATTCAGCGCGTTAGACCTTTTGTGGTTGGCAGAAGGCGACAACGAAGGCGATCAACTTCAGCAAAAAAACGCGACTGAGGCCTAAAAGCACGGCTTCGCGATGATCGCCGCGCTCCATTCCGACTCCGGCCAGTGTATGAACCGGCCCGCCCACGCCGCCGTCTAGCGTGGTTGTTGCTCTCATTGCTCGTTCCTAGGCTCGCCCCCTCACATGGGCCCCGCCCGAATGGAGAACCATCATGGCCGACATGATTGATGCCAAGGAAGCCAAAAGCCTGTTGGGATGCGATGACGCAACCCTCAATGGCCATATCAATGGCGGATCGATCCGCGCCCAGCGAGTCAGCGGCAAGCTGATGCTGAACAAAGATGACGTGCTGAAAATGAAAGACGACGACGGCACCATCGTGCTGACCGGCGACAGCGATGAACTGAACATCGACCTGGGCAAGGTGGTCGACGACGCTAGCGAAACCATTATTCAACCGCGTAAAGACACCTCTGGCAGCGCCACCGAATCGATCACCTTCGGCGATGAGCTTGAAGTGGTCAGCTTCGATGACGGCAACACCAAAGACCTGAATTTCAATAAAAACGAAAAATCCAAAACCGGTTCTGGCCTAAGCTTCACCGATTCGAACACCGCCGTCATGACCGCGGTCGACGAAACCCACGTCGGCGGAACCACCGGTCCAGTCGAATTCCAGACCTCGCAGGTTGAATCCGCCGCCGCTGGCAGCGCTTCACGCCGCAGTGTGCGCTCCAACCGCTCACGCGTCGAAGTCGTCAAAATTCACTGGGCATGGCCATTGTTCATGGCGCTGACCGTCATCGTCGGTGCAGCATTTATCTTGCCATATTACTTCCTGATCATGATGCCCAAGGGCCTGGGCGACAAAGACGCCGCCAAAAACGTCGCACGCGGCTTAGATGACAACGGCTGGACCAATATGGCCTCTGGCTGGGCCGGATTCTCGGTCGAGCCAAATAAAGATGTTTATACCAGCAATCATCCGAGCGGCGAATTCATTGACATCGCTAGCGAGAAAGATCGTCAGGCCAAATGGCGTAAAAAGGAATACCTCGGTTCAGTCAAAGACGATGGCAAGCATGAAAAACTCCTTTCTTTCGAAATCGCCGAAGTCCTTGAAGACGGCACCAAAGCCAAAACCAAAGACGGCCGAACGCTGAGCGTCATCGAAACCAAAGTCGAAATGGGTGGCGAAAAAGGCTCTATTATTGAAAAGAAAGTCGACCTGGGCTTCTCGAAGTAATCATTGAGCGAGCGCCACGGCTCGCGGCGTACCTGCTCTCTTGAGGTCTGATATCACACGAAGCGCGACCATTGGTCGCGCTTCGTTGCGTTGATCAACCAACGCATTGAGCTGAGAGGCTGGGTTGGAAATCGGCGTTTCACCGCCAAGTCGCACTCACTCCCATCCAGCCGATCCTGAGCCTCTTGCGCCTGTTGCGCTGGCCATCTATGGTTCCGAACCATTCCAGCTGCGGTCCCATGGCGCGTGCTACGTCCGTTGCTACTTTCATTGCCACTTCTATTACCACTTCCATTACCACCTCCGTTGTCACCTCCCAGGGAGCCAGTTCATGAACGTTACCCGTAGCGCTTTACTCATTCCTCTGCTCGCCTTAGTGGCGCTATCTGGCTGTCGCACGCGTAGCGAATCCACCGGCGCCGTAGCAGACGAGCTGCGCGCCGAAAATCAGCGCTTGGTCGGAGAAACGACCCGGCTGAAAGACGACAACGACTCGCTCAGAGCGCAACTACAGAGCGCCCGTGATGGCAAAGCCAAAGGCCATACCGTCGGTGATCAATTTACGCATATCCTGAACGGTGAAGGCATTGAGGGCGTTACTCCCACTGCCAAAGGTGGCTTGGCGCTGAATGATGATTTCGCTTTCGCCAAGGGCAGCGATGAACTGAGCCCAGAAGGCAAAAGCTCGCTCGAAAAACTCGCCGCACGCTTGAACAGCGGAGAATACGCAGGTTCACGCGTTGTCGTTGAAGGCCACACCGACGACACGCCGGTCGCTCGCGCATCGACCAAAGAAAAATTTCATGACAACTGGGGCCTCTCTGGCGCCCGCGCCGCCTCGGTGATTCGCGCTCTGCAAGCGGCCAATGTCAGCGCCAAACGCATTCAGGGACAGTTCCGTGGCGAACACTCTCCCCGTGGCGGCGACAAAGCAGCTAATCGCCGCGTAGAAATCTACCTCGCCGATTAATCCAAGCCCAGGCGCGCAGCGCTCTGCTCAAGATATCCCAACACCCTTCGCAACCTTGCGAAGGGTGTTGCTGTTTCGGCATGCCCCGACACCGGACATCGGACATCGGGAGGACACCGGACATGCCCCTTGGTTTGCAAAGGCAGAGTCTAGCATGTCGCGCATGATGCGCTGGATGATGATTGTGATGACCGTAATGATCGCCACCGCTGGCTCGGCCGCAGCCGCTGATGGGCCTTCGCGCACGGTCGATCGAACCATTCGCTACGTGAACGATTCGATCATTTCCCTCGGCGATGTTCTGCAACGTAACGCCATGCGCTTTGATGACTATGAACGACGCGGACGTCCGCGTCCCATTAGCCGCGATGATATGTTGGTTTTTTTCACCCAATCGCTGAACGAACTGACTGACGAAGAATTACTGATTCAATATGGCCGAGATCTGGCTGAAGAGCGCGGCTTCCAACTCATTGATCACGAACGTATCTCACAAAGAGTCATGGAACTCGCTCGCACGTCTGGTCGTGGACGTTCACTGCGCCAACAAGCTGAGCAGCGTAAGCAATTCGAGCGCCAAGAGATTATTGATTTAGTGCTGGGCTATTTCGATAGCCGCACGCCACACATATCGCCACAAAGAATTGAACTCAGTTATCGTGAGCGTGAGAGCGAGTTTCTGCGTCCAGCGCGAGCCAAGGTCTTACAGATTCTCTTAAGGCCGAGCTCTCCTACGGAATACCGCGAAGTACGCCAAGACCGCATCGCCATTTTTAAAGCCGCGCAAGATGTTACCGACGCTAAGATTCGGGCCGCAAGCGAGCAACGGATTGAAGCGTACACCGTCGCAACGCCCGAAGACCAAGAACGTCTCTTGGCTGAAGCGATGCAAGAAATCGCGCTCCAAAGTGGCCGGACCGATCTTGACGTTGACGCAGATGTGCTCGCCAAAAAAGCCAAAGCCGTCGAAGCGCGCGCAGCAACATTGCGTGACGTTGCTGCCACCAGCAAAGCGCTTGAGACTTTGCGAATTGAACTTGCCAGCAAAGATGTTGCGGCCTTTAAAGACGCCGCCAAACGGCTGTCTCAAGGCCCTGGCGCGGCTGACGGTGGCGATCTCGGCTGGGTCGAACCCGGCACCAACAACAAATCATTTGATCACGTAGCGTACGTCATCCCGGTCGGCGAACTTTCCCCGGTATTCATGATGGAGACCAACGCTTGCCTCATCGTGGTCACGGAACGCACCGAACCGTATCGTCGAACTTTTGGTGAAATGATCGGCGAGCTCGAAAGCGCTTTGCGGCGCGACCAAATGAAAGCTATTCGCGCCAACGTGGTGACGATGATGCAAAGCAAGGCGTCCATTCGCGATCTGATCACCGTTCAACAGTTGCTCGAATAACGTCTCTCCTTTTGAATCGCATAACCTTATCCATCCGAAGCGCAGGAAGGACACCACGTTATGGCTGAAACCCCGTACAAATCGATGGCCTCAGCTCATGCTGATGTAAGGTTTACCAACCCAGACTCGTCCATCGGTCCCATGGCACCCGTTGCAACCGCCCCTGACGCGAACACTTTTTCCAGCATGACCGCTCGTCTCAACGGCGGCGTGGCCAACAGCGTCGAAGCCGCTGCGCTTGAATTATTATCCCGCGAAGAAGGCGCTCTGCGGCGCATTATTCAACGCTACGTCCGTGATGCATCGACCGTCGATGACGTGTATCAAGAAGTCAGCCTGAAAGTCTTGCGCCGGATTGATAGCGTACGCGATGTGGCGGCGTTACGTGGATGGCTCTTCCAACTTGCCCGTAATGCCTGCCTTGATTATTTACGACGCGAAGATCGACGTCAGGGCCTGTCGCAAGAAGTCCTCAGCGAACACGTCGCCAGCGGCGATCTTGGGCGCAATCCGGGCGAACAATTTCTCTCGCGCGAGCGTTTGGCCGCTGTGCGCCGCGCGCTTGACCAATTGCCCACCAGCCAGCGCGAGGTCCTGTTGTTGCGCATTGATGAAGGCCTTGATCACGAAGCCATTTCAGCTCGGCTTAAAATCAGCCGTCAGGCCGTAGAAGTACGCCTGTGTCGCGGTCGTGCCGCCCTCAAAGATCAGCTCGAAGATATTCTGCGAGGCGCCCTGTGAGCGGCCTCCGACCTCCGCAATCTGACCACCAGTCGGAGCACACGCTTGCGCCAGCTGCGCATGCAGCCGCTGCGCATGCAACCGCTGCGCATGCAACCGCACAAAGCGAATTACCGTGCGATGAAGTCGCCGCACTGTTGCCGCTGGTGGCCGATGAATCCATTAACTCCGAAACAGATCCTGCGTTATTTGCGCACCTTGCCCGTTGTTGTGACTGCCAAGAAGCCTTGGCCAGTCATGATGCGGTGACCATCGCGCTCGAACACACTCGGCCGTCTACCAGCGTCACTGCTCGCCCGCGCCGGTCGCCCATTCATCACGTATTCTTGCCGTGGCCAACCGCGCTGGCCGCAAGCTTAGCAGCAGCGGTAGGGCTGTGGATGTGGTTGACCACCCTACAGGACACTCGTCCGCAAACGCAGGCTCCGACAACCCAGGTGATTCAGGTCCAGTCGAGCGACGGCCATCCGGTCTACGTGGTCATCGAGGGAGAACAGATAACGGTCATCGATCCACGCACGATCGATGGCAAAGCCGCGATCAGCCAACTGCAAGTACAGCCGGTAAAATTCATCACGCCTCAGAAATAATTTCTATCTGAAACACGTTTTCACGGCCCATTGCGAGCAGGATTCGTGTCAGCGTGTTTTGCGTGACCCAAGGCGTCCACAACTGACCAATAAACGGGCAAACGCCTGCCACGCTGATGGCAGCACGGTGCGTGGATGATGTTCAGGATCCCAGCCCTGCTCGGCGGCTTGGCGGCGCACTTGAATGCCGGTGGCCAATCCACGCAAGGCTTCGGACATCGTATGGGGACCGGCAAAAGCGATCTCCAACAAACGATCGAGGGCGATTAATTCTTCTGCCGCTGGCGCATGCGCATGGCGCTGATGACTCCAGATGGCAAGGTCAACGCGACTTGGCGGAGTGACGACATCACGTGGCAAATGACGCATGACGCGCGGAGTGCCGCATACATGCGCGATGATGCTGCTGCGCGTATGCGCGCCGTCTGCGCCTGTGAGCTTCAAAGCGGCTTCGCGTTGTAGGACCAAATCGATCGCCTGCGGTGGCGGCTGACTTTCCAATAGCCATCGGCGAACCAACGGCGCGGTAAGGCTAAAAGGGGGATTCGCTAAAACACGCCAAGGAGACGTCATGATCGGCGTGCGTTTCAAGGCGTCACCGAGCAATAATTTCAGTTGGCCATTCGCTAGTGGGCCAGCAAAACGTTGATGCAAAATGGCTACGCGTTGGGGATCACGTTCGATCGCAACCACCCGCGCACCACTCGCCAGCAATGCGTCGGTCAATGCTCCCAGGCCGGGTCCAACTTCCAGCACCACCGCGTCGGCACGAATACGGGCATCAGCAACCATGCGCATGGCCGGCCCAACCGCCAAATCATGCTGGTGTGCCTCGTTTGGCGTTGGCGTCGGGATTATTTCGGGCAAACGAGGAGGGCGGCGCATGATGGTGCGCGATCGTTGGACCAGCCATGCCTGACGCCAGAGCCTGTCCGCAGCAGCTTACTTTCCACCAAGATCACCCGCCGGGGAACTTCATGACCCCGATGCGGGGACGGATGAAGTTCACTCTTCGTCCAGCAAAGAAGCATGGCGAATCATCGTTGCGACTTCGGCGGCGTACGTCCCGCCGAATTTGGAGGTAATCATTGGGATCCATTCCCGCTGAACTTCTTTAATTTTCTTAGTCGGCACCCGCTCCATGGCAGCGAAATACTGCATCAGCATATCATAGGCTTGTTGTTCTTTGGCGAGCTGTTTGTCGTCTTTGGTTTTCTTCAACGCCGCCTTTGCGGCGGGAACAGCAGGCGATTTGGGAAACTCCGCCAAAATTCCATTCAGGCGTTTGACGGCGATCATCCTGTCCGCAGCCATAGTTGCAGGATTCGTGAGCAGAGCGGTATCTGTTTCAATAAAATGATTCGCCTTATCGGTCACCGCTTTGACGAAGATCGGCGCATCATTGCCCGCCTTGGCGAGAACTTTCATAGCACGATTAATGTCACCCCGACACAGGGCTTCGAGGGGGACTTTGCAGCTCAGTGGAAACTGGCTGACATCAGCCACGATTGGTCTGGCCGTTGAATAGAGCTTTTTGATCGGCTCATTGACGTCAGATGGATTTTCTATTCGTGAAATCTTTGATACTCGTCCATTCCCATCCACCAACACGCTGACGAAATTGGTATTGCCGCCAAAGGCGTGCACCAATCCTCTGTTACTGGTCATGCCCCTGCACCAGAATTCTTTCTTATCGCCTTCGGCCAGAGGATCGATCTGACCGTTAGCGACGACCAAAATATGCACCACCTCAAAAGTCGTTGCGAGCTTGGTGTCACGGGCAAAATCGCGCAGGCCGCCGTACTTTCCACGCCCAGCTTCCTCAGTAAAATCGACCAAGAAATAGGATTGGACACGGTGCGCGATACCGGCCTCGCTCGGAACCGGAGAATCTTTCGTCCACTTCATGGTGTCGAGCGGCACCGTCGCCGAAAGATTGCCTGCCAAGGACAAGCACACGATGAAAAGTAGGGCGCGCATAAAGGTCCTCCACACATGAGGGTGATTCATCGTTGGGCCTATCACCAAACGATGGCAGCTCGGTCCGCTGCCAGGCGATGACGAAGCGACGGTTTTAAAACTGGACGGTTGCAAACGATAACAGCGAGTCCGCGACTTGCATCTGGACCACCAAGATCCACGCGCAAAAAAAGCGCTCAATGGCTGCACGCCGAGTCGTCCGTCAAACGGTTGAGCGCGGTTGCTCAGGCCCCACCAAGAGCAAAGAAGTGCTCCAAACCCCTAGTAAAAAGCCTATTATATGGGCCGCTGATCACGACATGACCGAGACTCGTCTGACATTTCGCTCTCTCCTGATAGGGCCGAAAAAGTGTGTGGTGCGGATTTTGCAGGCGCTGATGAGTGAGACAGCTCATCGGCAAAATTCCCTCACTCAACGGCGTATCACCGGTCGACCTTCGACGCCAGACGACGTCAAATCATGTCTGATGCTGGCTGGCAAGCGGTTGCGAGCTTTATCACTGCCTTCACCCTGCGAAAATGGATCCCAAGTTATGGTCTTCTTTCGTCTGGGCATTCGGCCTCATGGTCTTGCTCGGTCTAACGGCCATGGCCATCGCATACGTGCGTCGACGAATCGGCCCTGGCGCGGATGAGTCAACGCCCTCGCCCGGCGGTTCGCTCGATTGGATTTCGCTGCTCAACAACCTGCAGGACGGTCGCATAGAGCCGAAGCGTTGGATCGCCTTGGCGCCACATTTGGTGACTCACAGCAGCTCTTGTCCGCCAGCGCTGCGTGCTCCCATCATCGCCGCCCTCGACCTGGCAATGAGTCATGGTCGTGACCCTTTGGCGCGGATGTCGATGAACCAAATACGAACTGCTCTTGCGGCATTGCCTGGGGCGTGAATGGTCTTGCCCGCTCGTATTCCCAAGATCGAAATCCTATGACCACCGCCGCCATTGTTTTAAACCGCAAAATCACGCATCGCCTGCTCAATGGCCACCTGTGGGTTTACGCCAGCGAGATCGAACGAGTGGAAGGCAATCCGATTGCCGGGGATGTCGTCGCGGTGCGCGATGGTTTTGGGCGTGCGATTGCCTGGGGCTTCTTCAATCCAACCTCGAAGATCGCTGTTCGCGTACTGACTCGTCGTGAACGCCCCATCGATCGCGCCTTTTTGCGCGAACGAATTGCCGATGCCATCGCTCATCGCGACCGCGTTATGCCAGGGCGTCCAGCCCGACGTTTAGTCAGCAGCGAAGGCGATCTGCTCCCTGGGCTGATCGTTGACCAATACGGCGATACCCTGGTCGTCCAATGTACCACGGCCGGCATCGATCGGCGCCTCAGCGACATCGTCGAGGTCTTACAGGAACTGGTGCATCCACGCGTGATCATCGAACGCAATGATCTGTCAGTGCGCACGCATGAAGGCCTGCCGCAACGGCGTGGCGTTTTGAGTGGCGATCATCAAGGCCCACAGCGCATTCGCGTTGGCCAAGCCGATTTCCCCTGCGATCCCTTAGACCTGCATAAAACCGGCATTTATCTCGATCAACAAGTCAGCTGGGAACAAGTCGCCACACTGGTGCGTCCTGGCATGCGCGTGCTTGATATGTTCTGCCATCTCGGCGGTTTCGGCATTCACGCCTTGCAGGCCGGCGCGGCCAAGGTCATCGCCGTCGACACCGCTGCTGACAGCATCGCTGGAGCCAATCAGGCTGCCGCATGGGCTGGCGTCGGCGACCGCTTTGAAACACGCTGCGCCAACGCCTTCGATGTCTTAAATGAACTCGATACGGCGGCGGCACATTTCGATCTGATCGTGCTCGATCCACCAAGCTTCACCCGCACGCGCGCCACCGTCGATGGCGCCATGCGTGGTTATAAAGAAATTCACCTGCGCGCCATGCGTATGCTCGCCCCAGGTGGAGTGCTCGCGACCTTTACGTGCTCGCACCACGTCACGGCACCGCTGTTTCACGACATGATTATTGACGCCGCGCAAGATACCCGTCGCACGCTTCGTCGCGAGGCGGTCTATAGCGCCAGCCCCGATCATCCGGTGCTCGCCGCCGTCCCAGAAAGCGAATATCTGAAGGGCTTCGCCCTACGCGTGCTCGACGGCTAAAGCGAGCTTCACTGCCCGCGTAGGCTGAAGCTCACCGCGTAAAAAGCTGAAAAAAACGTTGGCACATTGCCAGAACCGTGCACGTCGCGTTTGGAACCAGCGGACGGATGAACGGTTTAAAAAAAAGCACAGCCAGAGCTCCTAGGACGTCGGCGCATGCCTTATGGCTGCTCCCGTCAAGGCCTGACCAGATTCGGCGGCACTCAACTCCCAAGTTCCGGCTGTGCGGCGGGGATCATGTAAACCACCTTCATCGAGTCAAACCCGCTCCTGCCAACCACACCGATGCCCGCCGGTTACTCGCCGGTTACTCGCTGGTTACTCGCTGACAGTCATCCGCCCTGTCGCGACCAAGGTCCCCGAGCGTTTTGCGAATGTGGCATTCAACCTGCCAATGACACACGAAACCTGCCCGCCACCGCCGTCGGTTGGTGGCAGAGGGACGTGATTCTACGCTGCGAGCGATGTTTCGTCCGACGCTAATCTTTGCTTTGATCACCTTGATGGCGCTGATAACTGGCTGTTGTCGCGAACGCGACGCCACCGTCGCCGATGTCCAACGCTTCGCCAATCAAGCAGAACGCGAAGCTGCTCTGCTGCAAATCGACATCGAACGCTTTGTCGTTTCCAACGCATTACTGGCCAAAGAAACCCCACTCGACGTCGCGAACTTCGTCGAATGGCGTAAGCGCGAATGGTGGAACCTCAAAGCGGAATTGGCTTACCATTACAATTACGAGTGGAAGTCGATTGAAAAACTCACCAAGGACGTCGCTCGTTATTACGGCTACAACGTTCAAAATTTCCCACACGCCAAAAATGACGTCCTGCGCTTCTTTGCCAAAGCTGACGCTGAATGGTGCAACCTCGTTCAAGACATCATCATTTGGAAAGAGCACCAAAACCGCGAAGTCATGCCCCTGCGGGCCGACATCAAACGCTTCTTCGAACATGCTGGCTGGGAATTCACAAACGCTCAAGTCGACGTCTATCAATTCCTTGCATGGCGTGAACGCGAATACAAAAAAATGATTCGTGACGGTCGCCAATGGTTCGCCATCAACATCGGTGACTGGGACAAACTCGTCTCTGACGTCGATCGCTTCCGTCTGCACGCCTTCATCGAAGGCGACCGCATGATTGCTGATTTTAGAGCCTTTTACGACTATGAAGCCGCCACGGTACCGCGCCTCATCGACGACGTCTGGCGTTTCACCCAATACCGCGAACGCGAATTGGACAAACTACGCACTGACCTTGCCCGCTTCAAAGTGCAAGGACGCTGGGAACTCGACCGCCTCACCGATGACATACGCCGCTACAAAAACCAAATGGAGCTCGTGCCACGCCTCATGGCAGACATCGACCGATTCTTTTCCGCCTACGAACGCGAAGTCCGCCCCCTGGGAGAAGACGTCAAACGCTTCTGGCGCAGCAATATTGCCACCGGACAATTACTCATCGGCGATCTTGAACGCTTCTACCAACACTCCGAAGAAGAATACTACGAACTGCACGCCGACATCCGCCGCTTCGTCGCTTACGGCTCCATCGAATGGTCCCGCCTAAAAAATCGCGTGAAACGCTTCGCCACTTGCGCTCATGACCCCGTCTTTGGCGACAACATCATCCCAAGCGAAGGCGATCATAATCCCGGGGTCCTGAACGATTACTCGCCCCCACGCAGCGAATCCTTTATTCGCTAACGCATCTCTGCCGCTCGCCTGCAGGGACCGCATTCAGCACATCGACCAAGCCAACGACCGGTAACCGTCGTCCCGCCACTACCTTTCTTGACCCCGGCACCAACGCCATGATAGTGCCGCCCCGCTGCGAAAAAAAACCTTGGACAGGTGGCTGAGCGGTTGAAGGCACACGCTTGGAAAGCGTGCAACGGAGAAATTCGTTCGGGGGTTCGAATCCCCCCCTGTCCGCCAATGTGTATGTGCAGTCGAACCCCTGATCTCGGTCAGGGGTTCGACAGTTTTTGGCGGGCTCCGAAGTTTGGGCCGGGGCGAGAATCATAGGTGCTCCTTTCGGGGGCAGACGTTGAGGCAGTTCGGCTGGGGCCGCGCCTCCGATACGGCTTACTGGGTTTGGCATTTCGTCAACCTTGTGAATTTCGAGTCCGGACGCAGGAACCTTGATTCCCAATACGATAGTCGCACTACCTTTTTGCGATGTTCCCAGCCGCACCCATGCCAGTAAACCATTGAGGATGATTTTCTTCGTTTCTGGCGACGCACATTCGAGTTCGGCGAATCCATCCCGCAGTAAGGCTACGATGCCTTCCGAGTCGGAAAGGCTGAGGCGTCCTTGTTGCAGTTCGGATTCGACCTCAATCAAAGCCAATTCGGCGGTTTCTCTATTTTGTTGCCACTCGGCCAAGCCTTCACTGATGGAGCGGTCAACAGTATCGCTGATTGTTGCTAGTTTAATAAGACGGCGAATCGCAACGACCG